>CAXHFH010000058.1:0-14936 GCA_964015995.1 uncultured Alphaproteobacteria bacterium | reverse complement strand
ACAGATAAAATACAAGCATTGTCATAGAGTTTGGGGATTGCCCCCCAAGGCTCCACTGCTTACCATCGATAAGATCAACAGTAAGGTCAGGCACCTTATTTGTTGGTAGGATTGTTGCCATTATTTTCTCTTTTTTTACTATTCATAACGTAAAAGTAATATTCGAAATAAAGTATTTATTAGTTACTTAGGTTATGTCACAAAATGAGAAAGTAAAAAATACCTTGATTTTATAGTATGTTGTGGGCAAGCAGGTGATTATGTAATTGATATCAAGCTAAATGATATTGGCCACAATACACAGAAGAACCCAAGCTAGGAAATATAGCTTTCAGAAAAGAGTGTAAGTAAAGGAATTAGTTGAGAGCATGATAATGGCCAGTATGGAAAATGAAAACAGGTATTAAATGAAAAAATCGTTTTTTATTTTGTCATTAATCTTCATCTCTGCCTGTACAATTGTCAGGCCAACCCTCATTCAAAATTTAACTCATGAGGTGCAAAAAGTTGACGCAGAATTTGATCATCGAATAAAAGAAGAATTTTCCATAGGCACACCAGAGGATGAAATAATTTCACCCTTAACACAACAGGGTTTTTCAGTTAGAGACTCAGAAAAAGGTGGAGTAGCAAGCATAGAAATAATGCAAATTGCATGTAGAATTCGTTATAACATAGGCTGGTATACGGATGAATTGCAGAGAATTGAGCGCATTCAAGCCGATGTTAATCATACTTGTTTATAACGTCGTCCATAAAGGTTAGAAATGAGTGATAAGGCAAAGTATGGAAAATGAATAAGATCGTTTTGAAATTAACTTTATTGATCTTGGGCCTTAGTAGCATAGTGTCATTTGCTCAAGCGGATGCTTATCTTTTAGACAACAAAAAATTATCAATTAACGTCGATGAAAAATCGATAATCATATTAAAAGATAAGTCTGGAGGATATTTTGAGGTACTTAGTTCTGGCTATATAAAAGACGGGGTAATGGATTATTCTTATTATCTAAGAAGCTTAGATGATAAAAAATCGATACATCTGGGTGGAGGTGTTTCTGATGGTGAATCAGGAGGCTGTAACAGAAGTAATTTACTAAATATAGATAGCGCAGTTATAGATATAACTTTAGAAATAAAAAAAATTAATCAGGACGCATATTTTGATATTTTTTTAGAATATATAGAGCAGAACTGCAAAACTTCAGAATTGAAAAAAACTACTAATATATTCTATGCTGCCGAGACCGGATTCAGTCGTGTAGAAAGAAAACCATAAAGTTGTATTTGGGTTGGCAGGAGATACAATCTCCTCCATTATTTTCCGTAAGATACACTATCACACAGTGTCACATTAACCTAAAAATAGATAAAGTTCAGAATAATGCTGTGGTTTACTGCAAATTGTTGCCATCAAGCGCCCCACAGAGCAGAAATAATAAAAGCCACATAAATGCGGCTAAGATGTTGATTTAATTGGTTGCGGGGGTAGGATTTGAACCTACGACCTTCAGGTTATGAGCCTGACGAGCTACCGGGCTGCTCCACCCCGCGTCACCGAAAAGAACCAGAGCTAATCACTCTGCGATCAAATAGATGGCATGTTATAGACCCGCATCTACGCAAAAGCAAGGGGCGTAAACAAAAAATAATACCAATAAACCAGTTTGCATTGACACAAAGCGTCCCTATGCCATAACTTTGGCAGATAATACAAACTCACAAGGGGTGCCCGACGGGGCTGAGATTATACTCTTGGAACCTGATGCGCATAAGCGCCGTAGGAATGTGAGCAACCAATGACACAGCATCCAGAAACAATATCCGTTGTCGGCGCAGGCATTATGGGCATCATGTGCGCATACACGCTGCAACAGAAGTTTCCTGACTGCGCCGTTACACTCTATGACCCTGATGGGTTTCCGGCAAACAATGCGAGCTTCATGGCCGGCGGCATGATCAGCCCTTTTAGCGAGCTTGATCACATGCCAGAGCATTTTCTGCCCGCGGGGCTATCCGCCATTGATATATGGGAAAGCATCAGCAACGAGACAGGCAACAATTTCGAATTTGCCCGTAACGGCAGCCTGCTGATCTCCCATGAAAAAGACAGGCATATATTGGAGCGATTCAAATCTATTTTACCTGCTTGCGATGACTGGGAAATAGCCAACGCGAACAGAATTAAAACACTCGAGCCCACCCTGCCGAACAACACATTTCGATACGGTGTAAATATAAATGGAGAAGCGCACCTTCACCCGCAAAAAACGATGATAACGCTCCTTAACAATATCCAGAACAAAGCGCCAAAAGCCTTTGATTTAAAACAAAAATCACACAAGACAAACATCGTCATCGACTGCCGCGGCATCGGCGCAAAAACAAACAACCAAGAGCTTCGCGGTGTGAAGGGTGAGACACTTATCGTTCGCAATACGGAGTTTCATTTATCACGCCCGCTACGCCTCATGCACCCGCGCTATCCGCTTTATATTGTACCGCGAGAGGATAATATTTTTATGATCGGCGCAACCATCATTGAAAGCGAAAATAACGAGAGCGTATCAATACGATCCGGTATGGAGCTTATGAGCGCGCTCTACAGTATCCACCCGAGTTTTGGCGATGCGGACATTTTGGAAATGAACGCGGGCATCCGCCCCGCCTACCCCGATAACCTGCCTCGTGTTACGGTGGATGGAAACATCATACGTTGCAACGGCCTGTATCGTCACGGGTTCTTGTTCGCGCCCATCATGGCAGAATGCGCTGCAAGTATTATTGCGGGTGAAGATTATGAATTTAACGCCCTTTTTGTAAGGAACACTGATAATGAAAATTATACTGAACGGACAGCCGTTAACGCTTGACGATAGCGTGAGCATTACCGACCTCCTTATCGACCAAGGCTATGACGGTAAAATCGTGGCCGTGGCAATCAACAATAATTTCGTGCCAAAATCATCCTATGCACAAACAGAGCTTCAGGATAATGACCGCGTCGAAATCGTCGCGCCGATGCAGGGCGGATGAAAACATGACAGAATTCGTTATAAAAAGTTCAGAAAATTTTTATGCCAAATTTCACTCTCAAGAAATTGGCAAAGATGGATGGCTCGATAAATACACGCTAACAATTCATACGAACGATATGAACGCGTCGACAAAAGTCTTTAACCACCCTTCAGGTCAAGCACCAAGTGATTTTTTTGAACTTCTAGCACTAGACTGGAAAGGATGGAGTGGAAACAAAAGATGTAGCGCAATGGAAGCGGAAATTGATTTCACCGCAAGCCACGACAATAAAGGCATCATAGAGCTTACAATCGAGCTTAGGTCTGGATTTACCGCACCATACTGGAATTCATCAATTACATTGCAAATTGATGCTGGTCAAATTCAAAAAATAGCCGAAGATTCGAAGTGTTTTTTCTACCCAGATTATGAGGAATGAAACCATGAACAACCAATGGAACATCGGAGAGATCACCATCAATTCGCGCCTGTTTTTAGGAACGGCAGCGTATCCCTCCCCCGATATTTTGCGCAAGAGCATTGAGGCCGCGCAGCCGGGTTTACTTACCGTTTCTCTACGCCGTGAAAATGCCGCGGGCAAAGGGCAGGCCTTCTGGGACATCATCAAGGGCTTTGACATTCCCGTTTTGCCTAACACCGCCGGATGCTATGGCGCAGAAGAAGCCGTCACCACCGCGCAAATGGCACGCGAGATATTTGAAACGAATCGTATAAAATTAGAGGTGATCGGCGATGATTATACCCTACAACCAGACCCTTACGGCCTTTTGGACGCCACAGAAAAATTAATTAATCTGGGTTTTGAGGTTTATCCATACATGACAGACGACCTCGTCCTTGCCCAGCGTTTGGTTGATTTGGGATGCGATATTTTAATGCCGTGGGGCGCGCCTATCGGTTCCGGTCGTGGGCTGAATAATATATACGCGCTCAAACAGCTCCGTGATCGTTTTCCTGATAAAACACTCGTCGTGGATGCAGGAATTGGCGCACCATCCCATGCGGCGGCGGCGATGGAGATGGGCTACGACGCCGTACTTCTTAACACTGCCGTGGCCAAGGCCACAGACCCTGCCATCATGGCGAGCGCATTTGCAGATGGCGTTACAGCAGGCAGAAACGCCTATCTTGCGGGCATTATCGCACCGCAGGAAGACGCCACGCCATCCACCCCCCTTCTCGATCGCCCGTTCTGGCATCAGGAAGAAAAGGCAGGATAAACGATGGAGCGTTACGTTCGGCAACTGGCTCTGCCCGAAATTGATTTACTCGCGCAGGAAAAACTATCGCAAACGACGTTGCTTATGGTTGGCGCTGGCGGACTTGGTGCGCCTGCCCTTCCCTATTTGGCGGGCGCAGGCATTGGGCATATTATCATTGCCGACCATGATGGTATTGATATTTCCAACCTCCACCGTCAGACAATTTATAAATCAAGCGAAGAAGGGCAAAACAAAGCCGAGCGCACAGGCGCATATTTACGCGATCTAAATCCCGAAATCACGATCAGCACCATTACCGATAAAATAACGGCAGATAGCGCAAACGAATTGCTCGACGGTCACAACATCAACATTATTCTGGACGGCAGCGATAATTTCGAGACCAAGACTCTGCTTAATGATATAGCCATCGCCTTAGGCGTTCCCTTTATAACCGCGAGCGTTAATCAGTTTCAGGGTCAAATCGGTGTGTTTGCGGGTCATGAGGCGGATAAGCCATGCTACCGATGTTTGTTTCCAGAGTTTCCCGATGATGCGCGCAACTGTAACGAGGCCGGAATTTTAGGAACATCGGCAGGCATTGTCGGCATGATGCAAGCACATCTGACATTGCTAAAACTTTTGGAGATTGGTCAGGAAAAGCCTGAGAATTTCGCCAACATCAATTTAAAAACGATGCGGATTGAAAATTTACACGCACCCAAGGACAACCATTGCATACACTGCAAAAACACATCACGAAAAGAACAAAAAACAACGAAAGAAAAGACAATGACAGACATGATCGGCATTGACCAACTCAATGATGAAAACAGCATTATAATAGACGTACGCCAACCAGAGGAACTCGTCGCGGACCCGCTCAACAATGATCTGATTAAAACACCACCAATGAACATCCCCTTGCCTGAATTAATCGGGCGCTTGGATGAACTGCCAACGGGTCAACGCCTCGCCTTTGTCTGCGCAGGCAACATCCGCAGCGTCCAAGCCGCGGAATATCTCTCCGCCAAGGGTTATGAAAATGTGTGTGTGTTGGATAAATTTACGATTTAATGCCGTGCTTCGCGCGGTAATTTTCAAGAGCAGTGCTGCATATATTTACAAAATGTGTCGCATCCACATCATAAAATCCGCCCCCCCTATTGCTAAACCTCAGAAATATAGGACAAGAGAAAAACACAGCGTCTATTTTATAATAAAAATTAAGCTTTTTATTATATGCCTGAACATCATAGGGAATAAAAATTACTGCCGAACCATTTTCCTTCACCATTCTGATCTCTGTCCACGGTACAAATTGAACACGAGACAATGGAAATCGTTTAGAAAAGACTCCGTTTTCATAAACTAAAACGAACGAAGAATCTCTATCAGCTAACAAATAGCCCCCAATAGAAGCCCACAATAGCCCAATGGACAAAAGCCAACCCAAAACGTAACCAAGCGAGCTTACCGCAGTGGGTGAGTGAATTGCATAAATCAAGATAATGGCAATGAACACTAGGAACATAGAGGCAGCATAATCAAAAAATGAAAATGGCCTATATTTAACTTCTAATATCTTCTCGCCTTTATCCATCACGCCGCCTTATCGTAACCTGCGATTACATCTGGGCGCGGGTATAGTTCGTCCATAGGCACGGACTTGCCATTTCCTTGCACGATGCGCACATGCTTGCGCCGCAAGCCCCTTGGTTCGGCCGCGCCGCAGGAATGGGCGATCGTCTCGACCTCATGGATAATATTCTTCGCGTAATTGGCAACTTTCACGGCCTTATCCGCAGGATTGAGCCCCTTTTGCAGGCGTTTATCATGCGTTGTTATGCCCGTGGGGCATGTGTTTTTATTACATTTCATCGCCTGAATACAGCCCATCGAGAACATAAAACCACGCGCGGAATTGATAAAGTCTGCGCCCGCGCAAATCGCCCACGCAACCTCAGAGGGGGTAATCAGCTTGCCCGAGGCTATAATTTTAATACGATCACGCAAGCCATATTTATGCAGCGTATCAGAGACGAGCGGTAAGCTCTCTTCTATACACAGCCCAACATTATCAATCAATGGCATCGGTGCGGCGCCCGTACCACCATCGCCGCTGTCGATTGTGATAAAGTCCGGCGCGCTTTCTATGCCGCGCTTATGAATTTCTTGGCACATCTCATCGAGCCAGTCATGCGTACCGACAACGGCCTTGAACCCCGTTGGTTTACCACCAACGTCACGGATACGATTAATGAAATCCAAAAGCTCCACCACGTTGCCGACTTCGGGGTGACGGTTGGATGAAATAGAGGGCTGACCTGCGGGGATGCCGCGAACTTTCGCGATTTCTTCCGTTACTTTTGCGGCCGGCAATATACCGCCCTTGCCCGGCTTTGCGCCTTGGGAGAGCTTGAGCTCTATCATTTTGACTTCGTCATGCGCGGCAATTTCTTTTAATTTTTCCTCAGAGAAATTACCATCCGCATCACGCACACCATATTTTGCCGTACCGATTTGAAACACAATATCACAGCCGCCCTCGAGATGATAAGGCGCAAGGCCGCCCTCCCCCGTGTTGAGCCAACATCCGGCCATCTTTGCACCGCGAGAGAGTGCCTGCACAGCCGGTTTCGATAACGCACCGTAACTCATGCCCGAAACATTAAAAAATGACGGCGCGTCATAAGGGTTTTTACAATATGGCCCGATGGTCAGAACTTTTGTTTTGGCAACATCAGAGCCCATAACAGGAAACGGGCAATTGATAAAAATGAACGTGCCTGCAGGATTTAAGTTTTTGGTGGAGCCAAACGCAACCGTGTTGTCTTTGCCTTTGGTCGCGCGGTGAACCCATTCACGCTCTGCGCGATTAAACGGCATTTCCTCACGATCCATAGCAAAGAAATATTGACGGAAAAATTCCCCCAGCATCGAGAATAAAGATCTGAACCGTCCCAACACCGGATAATTGCGGCGCACCGCGTTTCTGGTTTGTGTTACATCAATGATAAACATCACGATCAGGGCAATAGCAAACAGCCCGACAGCCAAGATAAACAACGTTGAGAGGAGCTCTAACCCGCGTGCGACCCAATCCGGTAACATAACCATGACTTTTCCTTTCAAAAATCTGAATGTCTGATTGTGTCAATCATACCTGTTATCGAGACATAAAAAAAGCGGTGTGAAACCATGCTCCACACCACTTTTAAAAAATTTATTTAAGAAAACTTACGCTGCTTTTTGCGCTTGCTCGTTTTCAATACCTTCCACGATCAAGGCTTTGGCTTTCTCAGAACCTTCCCAGCCTTGCATCTTCACCCATTTGCCTTTTTCAAGGTCTTTGTAATGTGTGAAGAAATGCTCAATCTCATCAAGAAGGATTTTCGGCAGGTCGCTATATTCTTTGATGTCGGCAAACATTGGGTGCGTTTTATCAACGGGCACAGCCAGAATTTTTTCATCCATACCGCCGTCATCTTCCATCACTAATACGCCAACAGGACGCGCGGCAATAACTGCACCAGGCATAATGGCATGTTGTGCATACACGAGTACGTCAACAGGGTCGCCATCGCCGCCCAATGTATTCGGCACAAAACCATAATTGGCCGGATAGAACATCGGCGTATGCACGAAACGGTCAACAAATAGCGCACCGGACTCTTTGTCCAGTTCGTATTTTACGGGCGTGCCGCCTGCTGTGTTTTCTATGATGACATTAACATTGTTCGGCGCATCTTTGCCGACTGAAATTTTTGAAGTATCCATTATACCGTTTCCTTACAAAAGGTTATATCTTTGACTCTATGGTGTCATTCATACAAGTCAGACCTTGAAACGGCAAGGTTTTTTGATGAAAAAAGTAAAAAGCAGGCGTTCGCTACTCCTGCTCATCTTCTTTTTCTTTTACTGCATCTTTATTATCGTTGGATCGGCGTATCATTACCTTTGGCATTGTTCGTTCGATCTTCTCCGGAACAAACATTACCCCACCTGAGCCACAAGCATATGCTGTTGTTGTCATGTTACTCTCCTCCTTCACTTACTGTGTAATGGGCGGATTATAGCGATTTTTTCGGATTCTCACAAACATTCAATGTGATGCATCGCAACATGAGGAAACCATAATAAAACGCCCTGAAAAAATCAGGGCGTTTCAAAACTCTATAGAATAAGATAACTTATTCTACTTCTTTCAAGTTCGCAGCAGCTTGCTTGCCACGGTTTTCTTGAAGATCAAATTCTACCTTTTGTCCTTCGTTTAGTGATCTCAGACCAGCTTGCTCAACTGCTGAAATATGAACGAATACATCGTTGCTACCATCATCAGGTACGATAAAACCGAAACCTTTTGTTGTGTTAAACCATTTTACGGTTCCTGTTTGTGCCATTACTTTAAAACTCCTTATAAATCGTAATTAAACAGCTCTTCGTGATATTCAGCTGTTCTTAATTCCAAGATAGCTTAGTCCCAAAGATAACGCGCATTAAACTGTTTTTTATCAACAAACGCAAGGAAAGACTGTGAAAAAATGTGTTTATTTTTATGGGATAACGCTACGAAACATACAACTGAAGTCCATTTTCAAGGAAAAAACCTGCTAGTGTAAACACAGAAAAAGACTAAAGAAGGGTATTATGAGCAGTGCTAAAAATGTTCTAGAAAGAAGTGTTCTTGAATCTGGAAAAGTCTTTATTAGAGCCGGCGAAGAAATTCCTCGTGCCTATGTCATCCAAAGTGGTGAAGTCTCCGCCTTTACAACGCTTGATGGAAAAAAAGTAGAAGTCACACGATTTGGCCCCGGTACAATCATCGGCGAGACAGGTCTTATGATTGATGAAGAATCCAAGCTCAGCTACGAAGCACTCAACGCGTGTACGGTTATCACAATCACCCGTCAAGATTTTCAAAAACGCCTTGCCAGAGCCGATAAAAGCATCACAACCATATTAGATCATGCAGTAAAGAAAATCCTTTATTATGAAGGCGTTCAAACCGATAAAGCACTAAACCAATCAGACATTGATGAAACAGCCATCGCCCTGATGAACAGCTTACTACAGGGGGTAACGCTCGATCGGAAGCTACAATATGAGGATGCGATCTTACCCCACGTCAATGACTTGATTAAGGCGATAAAAGAACTGAAATCAAAATCAGGAAAAGATCATTCTTCGGAATGAGTGTCTTTCATAAAGCCTTGCATCGTCTTAACGTGCTCTTGCAGGTTCGCGAGTGATTCTTCAGTGTCTCGTTTAGAGACCCGAAGGCGCGCAATGCGCTTTGCCTCGTTGATCGCCCCTTTAGCATCATAATGTATCCACGCCCTTAACGCTGTGAGAGAGTCCGTTAGACTTTGAAATTCTTGCTCCATATCTTTTATGAGCTTTTTGCGCTTCTTTTTATACGCTTTATCCAAAGTGCCTCTTGGCTGATCCCTCTCCCAATCATCCAGAGCTTCAGCGCCCTCACAAATGGCTTCCAACTCATCTTCAATATCATAGTAATGGTCGATGCGCTCCATCGCTCGAAACGTATCCTCAACATAATCTTCTTCGACGTCACCGCAACGCGGCTCTGCATAGGCCTGCGTAGAGGCAAAACATAGAACCATCATCGCAACGAAGTATAAAAATCGCATTTCTCGAACTCCTGCTATCAGCTTAACTGTCGAGTGTTGTGCTACTACAAAAGCCCAGGAAATTGTCACTCTTGTAATAATACGGGAAGAAAACCTTTAATCCTTCGGTTTTCCTTCATCATCTTGCGGAACAGAAGAGAAAAGTTCGATCAGGTAATCCGCAATTGCACCTATACCGAAATCAGATAAAACCACTTCTAACTTATCATCAGGAATGCTTTTATTTTTCAATTCTTCTTTAATTTTATCAATCTCACCATGATCCAACCATATACCATCACAATTGGGGCATATATCAATAAGCACAGAGCCATAACGATGCTCATAGTAATCAGCACCATCCAAGGGGCAATTGGTGATATTATTCGTATCAAAGCTCTTTCTGTGAATGCCGGGAATCAATCGTTCCGGATGAGGCAAAGCATCGACTGCACCAGGGTTATGTTTCTCGACCAATGTCTTCAAAGAACGAAAACGCATCCACAGCCCCGCACAATCAGGGCATTCGTGATACGCAAAACCATCTTCACTTTGCTTTTCTTCTAGGTCGATATTATCGGTTGGACATTTCATACCTAAGAGCTTAAACCATTCATTCTGAGCGCGCAATATGATAACCTTCTCACATGACACAATTAGAATCCTTAAAGAATAAAGCCCATCTGCCCGTTATCGCGGCGCCGATGTTTTTAATTTCCAACCCTGCCATGGTGATTGCCTGTTGCCAAAATGGCGTTATCGGGAGCTTTCCTGCACTCAATCAACGCACCAGCGAAGGGTTTGAGGACTGGCTTATCGAAATTAATGAGGCTTTGGATGAGAGCTCATCACCATACGCGGTTAACCTTATCGTTAATCCCGTGAACACACGTTTAGAAGCAGATCTAAAGCTTTGTATAAAGCATAAAGTGCCGATAATCATAACATCGCTCGGCATTAATCCGGATTTAATCAAAGCCGTTCATAGTTACGGCGGTATTATCCTTCATGACATCACCATCATCAGGCACGCTCAAAAAGCCATAGATGCAGGTGTGGATGGCCTTATCGCGGTTGCCGCAGGTGCAGGCGGTCATGCAGGTACGCTCAGCCCCTTCGCCTTAATTAGTGAAATAAGACAGTTCTTTGATGGCATACTCGTTTTGGCGGGGAGCATCTCATCAGGCAAAGATGTTCTCGCGGCAAAAGCCATGGGCGCCGATTTTGCGTATATGGGAACGCGCTTTATTAACACTGAGGAATCAGGTGCGTCAGATGACTATAAAGATATGATTATCAATGCTCACGCTGCGGATATTGTCTATACGGATGCCGTTAGTGGTGTCTCGGCAAACTTCTTAAAAGAAAGCCTGCAGAGCGCCGGTCTTGATTTAGACGCCCTTAAAAACGGCACAGCCGACAAAGGTGACCTAAGCGCATTAGAAGACGAAGCAAAAGCATGGAAAAACATCTGGTCTGCAGGGCACGGCGTTGGATCAATAAACAATACGCCGCCCATTAAAACTCTGATTGAAGATATAAAAAGTGAATATGAGAATGCCAAGCAATCACTACAAAGGCCATTATAGATAGACGTATGAAACAGTAATAATGCCACCCCCCCTATTATTTGATGCCAAATGCATCATTATGCTATTCTGCAATAATGAACAGTCACTTCACAGCACTATCCGGCATAACAGCCCGTCCCATCAATGGTAATGACTGGGAATCTTATCGTGATTACTACACTGCTCTTCCTGATCCGGCGCATTATACGGCCTTATTGGAAGATAAGGATATAGAATCTCCGGGTACATGGCATCGTTTTTTTGAAGAAACAGAGGCTGATGGGCATGTCTTGTTTGGCCTTTTTAATAACGGGAATATGATCGGACAGACCGCCATTTTATTCGATGAAGACACATCAGGAAAGACAGAAGCAACATTGGTTGGATCCGAGATCAATCCAGCATTTAGAGGTCGCGGCCTAAGCGACCATTTATATGACGTCAGAATGAGGTATCTTGCAGATAGTGGATTTATAGGGTCAATAAAAGCCCATATCAGGCCTGATAATGCCCCGTCTGCAAACGCCGCAATACGCAATGGGTTTATTGCAACGCAGACCACAGAAATTGAAGGTTATGATGCGTATGTTTATGACGGTTGATCATACCCAATGAAAAAGCCGGATATTTTCTCAGACAAAACGCCCTCTGTTTTTTCCTCTTCATCGAAATTCGCGCAATGTAAAAGAAATTTTGATCAATGGCTGCCGGAATTTGAAGGCTATTGCAAAAATGCGGGGCTGCTTGGGCAAAGGTTACTGGAAGAATACCCCGAAACAGGCTGCGAAGCGGTTCTGGATTTTGATCAGTTTAACGAAATTACTAATGACTTACTTGGCGGCCATTACAGCCCCCGCGATAATGAGATTCATATCGGGCTGGCTTCATTGGAAAGTAAAGAAGCGTTATTTCATATCCTTTTCCATGAGAGTATCCATGCCCTGCAATATCATAATTGCGCCTCTTGCTCGGCCAATATGTCCTATAGCTCCTTACCGATAGCACTTTCACCGATGGATCAAATTACACAAATTATTCTGGAGGAACGCGACGCATGGGTAAAAACACATTATTTCCTTTATGATCTCGAGGCAGGAACACCCCATGACAAATTAACCAAGTCACTCATCGAGTCTTCTGAAAGCATAGTGGCGCATGAGACACATCATGACGGACTTAATTTTTATGAATGGTATATCAATTATGCCCTCGCCTATTACGAGGATATCGTCGCATGGCATAAGGACTATGGAGAGACCGATTTTGAGTATGTTAAGCTCGATAAACTCGATGCTTGGAAAATGGGTAACACACTCAATATAAACAGTTTTTTTGAACATCAAGATCATGCTCAATACCCGATTGACATTAAAATGACAGATGAGCAAAAAGAACGTATTACCGCGCTTGAAGACGCTCTGGACATAAAAGAGAATATGTCTTTGCGGACATTATCCGAGGCCATCACAGCACACGGGCTTGATTATAAAACATACCTTCAAAATAATTTGAAAAAGATCAGAGAAAAACGTTCCTAAGCAGTGTGACTACTCAGCTACTGCGTATAGATCACGAAGATTAAGACGCTTTATAAGAACAACCTCATCGTCCCAAACCTTATAATAATCAATAACACTTAACAACGGATACTCCTCCGATGTCATATTGGAATTCTTTGGTGCATTTCGAATGATTAGCCGACTGTCTTTTCGAAAATCAGCACCATACGTTGTTGAAAATCTTTTCAAAACTTTTCCGGTTTCTACATTTATAATCCAATATATCTGGCATGATGTACCACAGCCATGCATGAGCACCCTATATTTATTCGCAAAGTTGGGGCCATTTTCAAGGCCTTCCCTCAAACGTGTCCTATATTTCCAAGCATCTGAATGAGAAGCCCAGTCAATATCATCAGCAATTTTTATATGACCTGATACAGGAACCAAGAAGTCTTTGAATGTCGGTACATTATTCAAATCAAGTGTAATGCGTCCAGTGTAATCAATGTTTTCGTCGGCGCGAACTATGCTCACCGAACAACACAGAATAATTATCACCATTAATACAAACACACGTTTCATACAAGCGAGATTAAATGATCACAAAAGACTTTAAAACAAGAAAAAACCGTTCAAAAAAGAGCGGCTTTTAAAATTCTTAGACCGCGTAAACAGGTTTGAAACAAGAATGAGCTTGAAAGATCTGGCAGCGATCTACTCTCCCACACCTTAAGATGCAGTACCATCTGGAGAACATTATAAAGGATTGTGACGAGCGGAGAATAAAGTCATAAGACCTTCCCGAATTATAAAATCAGCGCAGTTTAGCATGAATTGAAAAGTACGAGGGGGTTTGCGACACTAATAATCTAACCCATTGATGGTGAATTTGAATATGTCTGGTCAGCGCCCACCGCTATTTGCGGAACACAATGATCCACATATTCTCCAAATGCTTCCTGCACAGGTTGCTTCAAAGTTGGATCATCTTGAAACAATTTCTCAAAAAGCTCAGGATAATTACCATACATTTCACCTAAATGCGGCCTAGGTATATCAGGATCCAAACCTAGCTGAGGATGATCCCCCTGAAAAGTCATGCCACCAGAATCATTAATAAAAGGAGAGCCAAGCTCACCTTCATCATACGCCTCAATCATAGCTTTATATCTATCAGCATCAGATTCGTGGCATAAAAGAGAAAATCCCATAACACGTCCTTCCAAATGGTTTGTGTTATGGTAATATAATTTAATGATAGTGTATATAAAAAAACCGCCCTAAAAAGAGCGGCTTTAAATTCTTAGACAGCGTAAACAGGTTTGAAACAAGAATGAGCTTGAAAGATCTGGCAGCGATCTACTCTCCCACACCTTAAGATGCAGTACCATCGACGCTAAGAGGTTTCACGGTCCAGTTCGGAATGGAATGGGGTGTTTCACTCTCGCTATAACCACCAGATCATTCAAACTCATCCTTAACCAAAATATTTTGTAGTTTATTCTTAATGTTTTATCTAATTCCGACAACGCATATGCGTTGCTTAGAGTACAAAACCTGAACTTAATGTACAGCGATAAACTTATCACTGCGCGTAACATAGGCCTTTTGTAAATACCTATGCATAATTTAAATTCAAGCCAATCGAGCAATTAGTACTGGTTAGCTTCACTTGTTACCAAGCTTCCACATCCAGCCTATCAACGTGGTGGTCTTCCACGGCTCTGATAGGGAGTCCTTGTATCGAAGGGGGCTTCCCGCTTAGATGCTTTCAGCGGTTATCCTGTCCGAACATAGCTACTCTGCGATGCTCCTGGCGGAACAACAGATACACCAGAGGTTCGTTCACCCCGGTCCTCTCGTACTAAGGGCAACTCTTCTCAAGACTCCAACTCTCACGGCAGATAGGGACCGAACTGTCTCACGACGTTCTGAACCCAGCTCACGTACCTCTTTAAATGGCGAACAGCCATACCCTTGGGACCTGCT
>CAXHFH010000057.1:0-15022 GCA_964015995.1 uncultured Alphaproteobacteria bacterium | reverse complement strand
CGAATTTTCAGTATAAAATCTTTTTATATTCAAATAATGACCGGAATGCATGCCAATCAACCATGGAAAATGTTTTTCTATGCCGCGCGAAGTTTTTTCATCGGTAATCTCTACGGTAATTTCAGCAATTCCGTAGCCAGAGCCATAGACTTCCTGAAAATAGTTTTCTTCCTTATGGTCATTCACATAGTAAGGCGGTGCGTAAACCATTCTTGCCGTAGTGGGGTCATTATCATCCGCAAAGGTGAACATTTCGGGATATCTGCCCGTATAAACCTTCTTTGTTCCTACTTTTTCGTGTGAATAATAATCAGGATAAGGGAACCAAATATTTGGTTTGTGTTTCTCTTCGTAAGAAGGAAGCCAAGAATTGGGATTTTCTCTCTGTTCGAAAGTTGGTAGCGAAGTAAAATCACTATAGACATATTGATAGTAAACACTGCTAACCACCAATTTTCCTTTATCGCCGAGGTCAATAACGGCAGCCTCACATATATATTCCGGTTTTTGCACCAAAGCCATGAAGCTCAATTCTAATGATTGTATAAAATAAACCAGAAGCGAGTATTCCACAGGATAATAATAATCACGATAATATCTATTGGCTTCACAGACGGTTGATCCCGATTTTACCCCCTCTGGCGTTTGAATATATGTCGTCACCTTATACCGCCACGTAAAGGGGGTCGCATAAAGCACAGTAATTGACGCTATTAAAACTAATGAAATCCCTACAAAAAAGTACTTCTTCATACCTTACCACTCACCCTTTCACCACCACAGCGTAATCAATAAAACGCGCTGTGCCAAGGACGTGAGATGTCGTGAAGTTGGTAAATGCTCCACATCGTCATCTCTCACACTGGCTGTGTCATGAGGGAAAACAAGGTTGGCTCTTATAGTATTTTATACCATGCTTCCATAGCTATTTCATGAAAGCCATCACGAAAGTATTTAACAGGACCAATGCTTTCAGGCAAAACTAATTCTTTCGCTGCTGCTTCGATTGATTTTCCGGCCTTATGCGACGCCCTTGCATGATCTTCTACGGCATCTAAAAGACTGATATAGTTTTTAAATGTTTGGTGGCTCGCTTTATGAACACCGCCATGACCCGGGACGATAATAGCTTGGTCATCTTTTTGTAGCGTCTTAATAACGGCGGTTTTTAATTGCTCAGGATGGGCGAAAGCCATAAAGGGGAAAATACCATCCCAAAGCAAATCCCCGCCAAATGTCACTCCGGTCTGATCATCCGTAATAATCAAATCACTGGCCGTATGGCCTTTAGTTGGCTGAATTGTCACTGTGCGCCCGCCCAGATCAAGCTGAATTGACTTTGTTTCATCACTGATCACTTGCGTCGCATCAGTGAAGCGCGCCATTGGGTTTAATATACCTGTACGGTCAAACTGATCACTGCTCAGGTTAGGTTTTGTACCGCCATAAACACGAAAAAATTCTTGCCGCGTTGTCTGGGTAAGAATAACCTCCGGGTCAGCGCCTTTTTGTAAAAAACCTAGCGTCCCGCCAAGATGATCAAAGTGAAAATGTGTACTAACGATGTGGGTTGGCAGGCGTCCCGTTAGGAACTGACAAGCCTCTGCAACCCAACGCCCGCCTTCTGGTGAGCTATAGGAATCCACCGCTAAAATACTATCCTTTCCCACAATTAAGCCACCATTACTCAGAGTCGTCGGGTGCGCAAATTTCCCCTCATTATTAAATGGCGTTGATATCAACGCCCAGACACCTTCAGAAAGGCGTTCAATTCGTCCAAAAGGACGCTGCCCAATAACATTACCAAAGACTTCCTGCCCATACGCTTTCTTAGATACAAAGGGCGCGAACGCACTCACTACGCCCAACCCACAAGCGAGTTCCATCGTGTTTTTTAAAACCTCACGGCGTGATAGTCCCTTGGTACTTATGATAGGGCTATGGCAAGAACAGACCATGTTCGTTCCTCTGTTTATGATATAGCTTGATACTATTATCTATGCTGTGATTTTATTCGCGTTTATGTTCGAAAAGGTTACGGTAGTGTCGCACGGCTTGTAGAATAATAGATGACGGATAGTGACGACCGGAGAATGATATCATGAGACGTTCCTGAACTTTAAAACGGATGCAGTTTAGCATGTATTGAAAAGTACGGGCGAGTTTGCGACACTACCAACAAAAATGCCGATAATGTACTATAATTCTAAGGTTGAGGAATTCTGTACGGGCCTGTCCACTTGCTCTGTTTGCGTATGATTAGCGTCAAAATTATCAGAGTTTTCTACAGGTTTTGCTTCTGCGCCACTGGCGCACTGCGTAATGCCAAATGCAATCGCCGTAGCAATCGCGAACTTAGTAACACGTCTTGGAATTGATCTTTTATGATGCGCCAAAACATCGGCAAGGCGCTCTTCCATATAACCAAAGGCATCCTTTTTACTCAAACCTGATGTCGGATAAGACTCCGCATTACACCAAAACTTTCCTTTCGGTGGCATAGTTAAAACGCCGCCTGAAGAATGCCTTGCTTTGCGATACTCCTGCTCTTGAATACTGTATGTTTTGCTATCAGCATCATAAGAAATCGTCACCCTTTGATTTTCGCCTTGTCCATATTTAGAAGCATTCGACCCCACATTTTTATCTGAATTGGGCGCACATTTACCAAACCCACAAACCAAAATGCGGCTGCTATCGTCAAAGGCTGTAAAGTTGGAACCATTAGAACGTGCAATCTTAAGGGGGTTAACATCAGGCAAAAGAAACATCGTTTCCGGAATGCGCATCTCATCAAAAAGGGGCGCTAAATCTTGCTTAAGTGCCGTTAAAGCTTGAGTTTCCATACCAATTCTGTTTGCATTTTCGTCTCGTTTTGCATCGACAACGCGATCTTGTGCCTCAGCCGCAGCCGAAGACTGCGTGCGCGCATCTTCATTCAATGCTTTTAATTTATCACTTATTTTACCCATAACAGCCCACCATCGTTTTTTATTAAGTGAGCATGCTATGATAGCGTAGCCATATATGTCAAACAATCTCGGCTAAACTTTGCGACAGTACCGATTAAAGGAGATTTTTTAATGGAAGAAGCGCAATTATCTATGATGAAAAATCTATTCAACCGCCTTAAGTTGGATACAATCGATCAAATAGATGAAAAGACCGTTGTTTTTGATTTTGAAGGCGGGGTTCGATTGTTTATCGATGCTAGTGATTCCGCTATTGATTTTTCTATGATCGCGATGGAAACGTCGGCAGTAGAAATCATAGATAGCTTAGAAGAAAATAATTTAAATTAAGAACATTTTTTGGGCCCCTTCTGAGGCCCTTTTTTATGGCTGTGAGAGGGGCATTAATTCATGCGTGAAATTTTTCTTGCGGAAACTAATGGTTGTTGCATTACATAAAGCGCGAACAATTTTTTGACTTAAAAAGGTGTAAGGTTATTTAGTACGCCGCCTTGCAAGCATCTAAACGGGGTGTAATGGGATTTATATGTTTTAGGATAGCTATACACACAAAGTTCATCATTTAGTATTTCCCTTTCTAATGTACGCCATTCTGGGAGGCCAAGCTTATGATTGGCTAAGGATATGTACATATGAATTCTGCCCTGAGGGCTTTGAACTTTTTCTATCAATGACTCTGCTAAAGTATAATTGCCAATATCCATTAAAAAATGGATCGCATAAGTAATAACGATGTCTTTATCATATTGATCCAAGAGTAACTCTTTTAGCTTATCTTCGAGTTCGCCATTATCTGTCAATT
This sequence comes from uncultured Alphaproteobacteria bacterium, assembly GCA_964015995.1. Taxonomy (GTDB): domain Bacteria; phylum Pseudomonadota; class Alphaproteobacteria; order Micavibrionales; family Micavibrionaceae; genus UBA1672. The sequence goes on along the minus strand of CAXHFH010000057.1, from coordinate 11,248 downwards.
TGGAATAGCCTACAAGCGCACCCCATGCATACCAAAAATCATATGCTCGATTATATGCTTCATTGGACTTGCTATAAAAATTATCTCTCTGAGTTTCTATCGTTTTTAGAACCTCTAAAACAGTTTGCGTGTCTCCAGTTACTTTTAGATAGGCTGGAAGAGCTGCATTTAAATAGTTTACGGACCATCGATTGGGGGCGTTTTGTAGTTTGTTTTTAAGGGAATACATATCGTATGCATGCATCCCTAGGAACTTTGTTATCAAGCCTTTTAGGAGCAATGTTGCGTGTTGTGTTTCTCCGTATTTATGATATGCGAGGCCAATAAGGATAAGACCATAATTTACATTATGATTTTGTAGTGTTTCTCTTAAATCCCTTAATTTTTCTAGTCTTTTATCAGGAGCTAATTCATCAATTTTTTGTAATTTTATTTTTACAAATTGAACATCATCCATAAAACCATAAACTGACTGCTGTTCTAAGGCACTCATATCTTGGTTTTTTGGGGAGGCTATAATGGTGTTATAATTCCCTGTTTTAGGACTTCTTTTTGCGTATTTTACTGCTAGCCTTCTAAGGAGTATGTCTCTGGCTCTTGGTGGTGTGATTTTGTTTATTGTCTTATTGGATTTTTCGAGTAAGCCAGCATCCATTTCATTTTTGGCCATAAGCGTTAATGGGCAAACTTTATCATCCTCTCGTTTTATAAAGTGGGCAATGGTTTGGGCCTTGAAGAAATAACTTTGTGCTAGCTCATGCTTTCCAGATGTATATAAAGTTGACGCTATTATGCTTTTTATCGCAACGTCATAACAACTATTTCTGTGAGTCATCCTATCTTTGAGTTTTAGAACATTTTCGGCATCTTCAACTTGGCCACATAACGTGTACGCCTGTATTATTTTTTTGCTAGCTACGCTGATATATAAATTGCGTTCTAGAGTTTTTATCTTTTCTAGGAATTCCTTATTTTTAGCTTGCTCGATGTGCGCGAGGGCTTGCTCGCATTGATTAGTTTCCGCAAAGTGTTTTGCTAAAATAGCATGAATTTTTGAACTCCATATAGGGTCATTCACATTCTCTACAATTGACAACGCTAGGGTGGGATCTTTTGATGCATATAAGGTGATAGAGGCAAGATGCGCACCGGAAAAATCTCTGTTTTCTTCAAATTTAAAATTATTATCCTGTAGCTTATTAGTCTCATCAAGAGCTTTTAAATATAAGTATTTTACATCTTCAAATGTATATGTAGCATCTTTGTCTGCGTATGCATGATTGGATATTGGTGCTAAAAATGCCATCAAAAATAAGGTGAATGAAAAGATATTTTTTTTTGTCACAAAAGAGCCCCTGAATTTTATATTTCCATGATCAGACATGACTTTCCATACTTTGCCTTATCACTCACGCTTTCGAACTAACAGCGTAATCAATATAGCGCGCTATGCCAATAAAATGAGAGACGGAAAATAAACTATGTCGTTTTAAGGAATAGAGGTGGATTGTAGACCCGTTTTGTTTTGCTGCGCGAGCCACGCATCGATTCTGGTTAAATCTTCACCCTGTAATGTTGTTACACGAAGCGCCGTCGCCTGCTGTGCGTCGTCACTTAACACATAACTATCTTCGTAGTGTTCGATTTTTCGGTCTGCGCGATAGAACGTGCCTATGGCGACCAGTATCAACAATATAAATATTGCCGCGCCCGTTTTTTTATTAACGATCATCTCTTAACTGCCTTGGTATTTTTGCTCATCTTTACAATATCACGCGTTTATATGTAAATACAAACTTACTGTCAAGTTTTCATAAAATTTTGTAATTTAAAGGCTTTTTTGGTGCTTTGGCGGCACTATTTCTGCAACCATGTCTCATGGATCAGCGTGTTGGGCGGATATGGTTTGACATCAATAAAGTGCGTATAGACGTCTTGCTCCAACGTCTTAAGATGCGCGTCAATATTATCTTTGGTGACCATCTTACCGAACGTCGGTGCGGCCAGCCCACGGGTTTTTAAATCCTGCATCACACGCGCGGCGACGTCCTGATTATAATGGTTCATATCAATCCAAAGGGCGGGATCGCGCAGATAGTGAATATCGAATGAAAAATCATAATAAGGCGATATCTCTAACAACTGCCTGTAGGAATCGAAAAATTCCTGCTTATGCGTGGCGGCAATGTTTTTATAAAAATTCGGCGGACGCACGAATGTAATTGTGAAATCGTGCTTCTTAGAAAGCGCAACCACCTGGCCTAATAATGCCTTAAACGCCGCGGGCTGATAATCCCGATTTTCTGTCACCAATGTCGATGGGCCCAAACTCTCAATCGCCTGATTGCGCGCGCCCTGACTGGGCCACGGCACATTGGGCGTGGTCGTATCCCAACGATATTTGATAGAGGAAAAGATGGATAAATCCGTCAGTTGTAAATCCTCATTCCATTTAGGGAATTGATCTTCTCTGGCGGGTTGAGACATCTGAAAAAAAGTTTCATATAAATCCAAGAGCAATAACGTCTTGAGATAGAATAACTTTTCATACCAGTCGCTGGGGTAGTCCAAACCGTAAATATATGAAATATCGTAATCAAAGCGCGCCTGATTATAAAACTGATCATAGGAAATAAACATAATCATATGATTGATATCAATGCCCTGATCGATCAGAATTTGAATACCCTTGATATAGCTTTGAATGCCTTTCCCGTAAAAGGCGAGCTTGCATGTTTTTTGCGGCAAGGCGGTGGTGTCGAGCACCAAAACAACAGACGTACCGATTAAGATGTCATTACACCCTTTTTCATCGCGCTTTATCACACGCTCCATCTGCGCCACAGTCGGCGCAATGGCCGGCCTTAGGATACGCTCCCGTTGGAAAAAGGCACCTGTCGAATCAATCATATAATTCGTCATTGCCGCAACAATGAAAACACAAATCACACCGCCCAGAAACAGGGCAATCTTTGCGAGTGATTTGGTATTTTGTGTCTCTTCGTTGGTCATAGGTTTCTTTTAAAAATCAAAATAAATAAAGGCGCCAATTGTATCTCTTTGCAGCACATGCAACAGCGTAAAGCCGAACGCAATACCGTATGTCACAGAAATAACGATGTTCGTTTCCATGCGTAAAAAGGCGGTTTTAACATCAAACAGCGGAAAGACAGGCGCGCGCCCTTCATCAGGTTTAATATGCTGATAGCCTACAATCTCAAACACGTTCGGCGCCTTCAGCACGATATAGAATAACAGGAAAAACAACACGTACAGCACCGAAATATACGGTGAAATATAATTATCAGGATTATATACCCCCATACCCCCCACCATCGCATAGGCATAGTCACCGAAAAATTCAATCGTAGGCGCGCGGAACACAATCGCCGCAACAATCAGGAATAACAGGGTAATGCTATGCGCGGCGATCTTTGGCATGCTCCAATTATTGGCCTGCCAGATACGGTACGCCACCAACGCCAAACCATGCATTGCCCCCCAGAGCACAAACGTCCATTGCGCCCCGTGCCACAGGCCCGACAAGGTAAAGATGATCATCGTTGTCGCGATCAACACATTTAAGCTGAGCGCGCCGCCCTTTGCCCAAATTGCCGCCAAAGGCAAAAACGTATATTGAAAAAACCAACGCGTTAGCGTGATATGCCACCTGTTCCAGAAATCATTAATATTGCGCGCCTTATAAGGTGAATTAAAATTCAGTGGCAATTTGATATTCATCATCAAAGCCGCGCCGATTGCCATTTCGGAATAGGCCGAGAAATCAAAATAAATCTGAAGCGTAAAGCAAATACCGCCGAGCCAAGAGCTGACCAAATCCAGATTATGCCCCTCACTGAAAATTTTATTTGTGACAAAGGCCAAATTATCGGCGATGAGAACTTTTTTCATGAACCCCAGCGCAAAAATATTAACCCCCGTTAAAAAGGTGTACGCCCTGAAATTACCCTGCTTCGGATCGTCAAATTGCGGCATCATCTCGCGCCAATGCACAATTGGCCCTGCGATAAGCTGCGGGAAGAAACTTACGAATAACCCGTAATCCAAAAACGAGTCCTTACCTGTTTTGCTTTTATAGCTATCCACCAGATAGGCGACCTGTTGGAACGTGAAAAAGCTAATCCCCAATGGCAGCGCAATACGCAGCAGGCTCCAATCCGAACCGATAGCCATGTTCAGGTTTTCAATAAAGAAATCCATATATTTAAAAAAGCCAAGCAACGTAAAGTTGGCAATCACGCCAAACCATAGGAACGGCCTTGATTTGGACGATTTTATATATTCAGAAATGAAATAGTTAAAGATGATCGAGCCGAGCAAAAGCGGCAGATAAATCGGATTCCAGTACCCATAGAAAAACAAAGACGCCAAAAACAGGAAAAGCTTTGCGGCCGTGTGGCCTGCATTTTTATGAAGTGCAAAAAACCCCGCCAAAACCACGGGCAGAAAAAAGGCAATAAATGAAAAAGAGTAAAATAACATTGCCTACCTAAAAATGTTCAGCGCGTTTTTAGCATGTTTTTGAGTGTGAAAGCCTGTATATTCAAATAATTATGAGCAATTACAACTATCAAACGCCGCAAAACTTAGCAACTCTTTCCAATGTTGTGTATGAATGTCTGTGTGACGCATGGCAACCTACTTTTAGTGTGTTATTTCCTGATAGTGATGATTTAACCCCCGTTCAGACCCTTCTTGCCGATGAGGATTCAGAATTTGCAGCCGGCAATATTCGTATCCTGAGTGATGATGATGACATTCTGGGTGTTACGGCCGTTCTGCCGCTCTCAGCGTTAAAATCGGTGCGTCAAAAAACCCTGTTCAAAATGATTGATATGGTGGATGACAAGGCCGCCTTCATGAAAAACATGACCGGCTACGCTCAGCGTTTTCCAACCCTGCCCGATGAAGATGGTGTTTACCTTAGTAAATTCGCAATCGCCAGAACCCGCCGCGGCAAGGGTCTTGCGGATATTCTCATGCAACATTTCTTGGATGAATATAATCAAGGCATGCCTTATTTTCTTGAAGTTCATCAAGAAAACGCCGCCGCCATTGCTTTATATCAAAAACACGGCTTTGCGGTTGCTTCGGCGGAAGATGGTAAAGAATATTACCTTATGAAAAGAAATCCGTAAGACCATTCACGGATGTATGCAAAAACGGATCAATATCCCCCAGCGATACTGAAGAATTCAAGCTAACCTCTAGCGCGAGCACAAGATTAACAAACGCCAAAGAGTCAAGCACGCCCAAATCAATCAATGACTGATCTTGATCGATACTGCTCGGATCAACATCGCTGCCCGGCTTTTGAAATTCTTTGATACTGCTTAGAACTGCACCACGCACATCACTCATTTATGTTTGCTCCTTTAGGTATTTTTTCAGGGCGTTACGATCGACTTTACCATTCGCATTCAACGGCAACGCATCCAGAATATAAAGGGAAGATGGGCGTTTGTAATCTACTAAATTCTCGGCGCATTTTTGATGTATAGCATCTATGTCAACCGTTGGCGCAACGAGAAAGGCCACCACGGCTTCTGCGCGCATGGCCTCATCCACCGGCCACGCGATGGCGGCCACATGCGCACTCCCCGAAGCGGCGCGCAATTCATTTTCAATTTCCGCCAGTTCAACGCGATATCCGCGAATTTTAACCTGATGATCCATACGCCCCAAATAGATATAACCAAGCGCATTATCTTCATAAACGCGATCACCCGTCTTGTACCAACGTATCTTCGTTTGTTCATCGACGAAAAACCGCACGGCATTTTGCTCCGGGTTGTTAATATAGCCTTCGGTAATTTGCGGACCGGATAAACACAGCTCCCCCGCTTCACCGATATCCGAAATAATATGTTCGTCTTCGGATATGATACAGGCTTCATTCTCTCCGAACACTTTGCCAATCGGAATAACGCCGTTTTTATACACCGTATCCGCGCAATCCTTGGGGCTTACCTGAAATTCCGTAAAGGCGATTGTCGCCTCGGTCGGGCCATAAAGATTGATAACCGCAGCGTTTGGCGCCGCACCCATCCACACGCACGCCAAATCTTGTGGCAGGGCTTCACCGCAAAACAAGCCGTAACGAATATCAGGATAAGCACCATCTTCCAGTAACCTTAGTTTCGCCATCATCGCCAAGACAGAAGGGACAGAAAACCAAACGGTGATACGCTCGCGCTCAATATATTTTTTGGGTGCGATCAGCTCCATACGATCAGGCACACACAAACAACCCCCCACAGACCATGTCAGAAAAATATCATGCATGGATAAATCAAACGTCAGATCAAACAGCTGCGTGAACCTGTCATCAACGCCAATATCCAGAAGATCATTCAAACCATTGATATAATGCATCACATTACCGTGTGAAATTGGTACACCCTTAGGCGTACCCGTCGTACCCGAGGTGTACATAATGTAGAGGATATCGCTCTCCGAACTTTCCGCAGTAACTTCTGCTTTCGCATCATCAAGGGGGGATAAAACATGAAGATCATGCCCTGCGTTTTGTGCGTCCTGACGAATGGCCGCGATATCGGCCGCCCCATCATCAATGGTGATCAGGGTGAATACCGTTTCTAATTCGGATAAAATCAACTGAATGGCAGACCAACTGCCTGCATCAAACATAATCGCTCGCGCATCCGACAGAGAGATAATATTCCTGTTTTGTGAATCGGGGAATGCCGGGTTAAACGGCACAAATGTCTGGCCTGTGAAAACCGATGCAATCACACCGACATAAGAAGCCAGAGAGCGATCACCATATACGGCAACCTTAGATATTTCCGTTTTGCTCAAAGCATCCTGATAAGATGAAACATAAGCGCAAATCTCTGAAAAGCTATATTCATGACCCCTTACAGATAATGCCTGTCGTGACATATTCTCAGAAAAAGACTGCTGAAGGTGGGTTTGAAGTGCGCTCATCATTGCATTAAAACAGGGATTAATTTCTCGAACATTAACACCCCCATCCTGAACACTCCAATAAAAAAGTGCCCATGCAATCTGTCATCTGATATCCTTTGTTGGAAAATTAACAGAATTTATGTACAATTTTCCGTAATAATGAATTACGATGTTAAAAGCATGCTAGGTATATAAAAAGGAATGACTATGCGGGATTATACAACAATACACGTCACCAAAGATTTTGATGATCTTCTGACAGAGGCATCGGACGATGGATTTGACTATCTTAATGATTCTTATAACGCGAAGAATGCGGGCATTACCGATATGTTTGCCGTTTCTAACGGTGAAGAGGAAGTAGGTATAGCAGCCTGTATTATTTGGCCGAGAAATTACCAAATTACTGTGAAATACATGGATATCCTTGATGAGCATCGCGGCACAGATGTGTCAGAAGCGCTCCTGCGCGCTGTGTGTGATTACGCCAGAGAGAATGTCTGGAAAGAAGGCCGCAGAAACTCAATCGTTTTTTCTGATTTCGGTATAGATCACGACCCTTATCTGGAGGAAATGATCAAGCGCGTCGGGCCGGATTATGACGAAGCAAAACGCGTGTATGTCGACGCCGACGGCCATGATCCCGGTCATGAGCAAGGGCTAGGGTTGTAAAAAAATCCACGCCATCATGCTTGGTCGTTTCTTGACAAGCTCTATGTAAATAATTTAAATTATAGGTAATTATAAAAAAATATTCATGGGAGTGATAAATTATGCCTGATGGTTTAACCGTTAACGATGTTCTAAAACTAACAGACCCCGATGGTTTCGGTGGCAGTGAAGTCAGTGAGAACGAGCTTCGCTACATTGCGCAAGGGGAAGACATTGTTCCCTTTAAGCAGATAGAGAGAACAATCGAATCCAACATAGGAAAAGATGTTTCTCCAGATGGTATTCAAGCTGCTGCTCAGGCACTTTTAGAAATATCCAAAAAATCTTTTGATGGTGACCTTGATGCAACTATTGAATTCATGAGGGACGCTGTTAACGAAAATCCAGAAATTGGCGATGTAGATTTCGTCGAGGCCGTAAATTCCGGAGCCGCCGCAGAATTTGTAAATCAGAGCAGAGCCGAACAACAGGCAGAAGCACAAGCAGGACCCATAACGGAGACTGCGCCCGCAGAAAACGCTCCAACAGAAGCTGTACAAGCACAAGAAGCCCCAACAGCAGAAGCTGTGCCCGCAGAAACCACCCCATCAGAAGCTGTGCAAGCTAACATAGAGGACATGTCCCCTGTTACGCAGCCCGTTGACACACCAAGTACTCTGGATGGTTTATCAGAACATTTCAGAGCCAATGAAAACGTAAATGAAAGCGGTTTTGCCGAAGGCATCGTAGTACGCCAAAGCATGCCTAATCTTGATGGTGATTTTGGTGGCGCGGCCAAGCCCGTAAGCCCAGAAAGCTATATGGACGATCTCAAATATGCCCAAACCAGCAAGGTTCTTGAGTCTGTTGGAATGGATTCCAACACTGTTTTGGCTGATAACAAGGTGCAAGATTACGAATTTGCACAAACAGTATCAAAGGCAGGATATAAAATAATGGAAGCCGAAGCTGAAAGCGGAGCTCAAATCGGCGCAACCACATGGTTATCACCTGAAAATTTAACTCAAGAAAACCATCCGGAAGCCTATAACAAAGCGATGGAATTCGGCGAAAGCATGAATCTTGATCTTAGCAACAATCCGGAAATTGTAATTGGATTGATGGCTGTTGAAGTCAGTGGAAATGATGAGATCATGCACGCAATGATGGAAGCGCAGCGCGATCAAGCTGCAACCCAAGCAGCTCCAAATATGAATGCACCAGAAGCCGAAGCTGCTGATCCTTCTACTGATAACTCTGATCAAACTATTGGCATGAGAATGTAGTTTTTCGAAAAATAACATAATCAAATGCGCCGCGCCGAATTACAACGAAGCGCGGCGTTTTTACGTTTATGGCCACAATCGAGGGCTGATACTTTTGGGTTTTTCCAAAGTTGAGGGCTGTTATTTCTGGTTAGCGGCTATGTTTCTTTGCTCTGTTTCTGAACGAAAATAAGTTTTAGGAGTTATCGTCATAAAATCCCTTAAATCTTGTCCAACATCGCCATATTCACCGAAATCAATGTCCTGAGATAATATATTCAATTCCTTAACAAGATTGTCTTTTAGAGTATCAAGCTCAATATCTTGGCCTTTACCCCTTGTGAATGGAATAAATATATCAACCAGTTTGCAATCATTCGATAGATTATATTTGTTTCGAAGACCTGTTCTGAACAAGAGCTTCCAGTATTCGCTTTTATTGACCATGAAGCTGATATGAACCCAATCAAGTTTCATTTTCCCCGCTACATTATCCAGATGACCCGCCTGACCTGCAAATTTTAAATTTACGAGCTCTATGTCCCTATAAGCCTTATAAAATCGCTCTTTGGGAATATATAAATTGTGGTAATTGTTCCAAATTCCGTCATCGAATATTTCAAGAACATTCAGCGTTTTATTCACCTTGTAACGCAGCCATAAATGATAGGATAAAAACAGGATGATTGGTGGCGAAAAAAAGCCCATAAAAAGACGTTCGTAAAAACCGGCATCGTCAGACAAAAACAGAGCAATCGTTCCAAATACGAAAAAGCTTAATAAAAACAGATTTGAACCATATCTAGCTTTTTCTTTAAGTTTGATGACCTTTTTGGGAATAAAGCCTGATGGTTTTGTGAACTGAATATTTTCGTTTTCCATACCCATAGCTCGCCCCTTTGATCCGCCATCAGCGTAATCAATAAACCCAAGCGTGCCAAGAAATATGGTTATTCGCTCTCAACGGGGAAGATTTTACGGGCGAGGTCGGGGTCGCGGAAGGGAACGTCCTCTACCACCACGGCTTCAAGATCGTGCATGATATGGAACAGGTGCGTTTGGTTAATCACATCATCAACCGAGCTATAGATCGGATCACTGAGGATCTCTGTGCCCTGCCCGCGTAAATATGCGGTTTTATCCGGCAAGCATGAGAGCATTTCAATATCCATTTTATTCGGACGGTTTTGCCCGAACGGGTTGATCATATCGCTGGTGGCCAGAACTTCATCCAGATATTCAAGCGTGTCATGATCACAGGCATTCACGCGTGTCTCATCACGGAACCATTGTTTAAACGCGGCAATCAGGCCGTGTCCGTTAAACTGCGCGGATGGGTCACGCTCCAGATAACCTGAAAACGTCATCGCCATATCGCCAATTTCAGAGCCAATCATATGGCGCCAAATTTCAGGATATTCTTCTGATCGTAATTCCCATGTCACCAATAAGGCCGTCACATCAAGGTCGGCGGCGCGCACACGATCCATCAACAAAACATAATCCGGCGTATAGGATTCATCAAAGCCGCCATAGCGTTTTTCCTGCCAGATATCGCGCAGCGCCTTAATCATTGTCACAAGGGTGATATTTCTGAAATAGGCCGAACGCCCCAGCGCAGATGGCACAAGCGAATTGTTATCCAAAATCAGAATTTTATGTTCAACATCGAGGCAATAATCACTGCCATTTAAATCTTCTAAGGTGATCTGCCAGCCTTTTTCAACGGCCTCTTTGAGCATCAGGCGCGCAGACGGGCTGTGTTCCAGTACGGCAACGCACCAGCTCAGCACATCATGATAATTGAAGATCTCGCAATCCTCGGCTGTTTCAAAAAAATCTACTGTCATTGTCTCATGATGTAATTCGCCAAAACACCACACCATGTCACAGCTCTGTTCGGAGCTATCCACACAGTTAATCAGCTTTTTATAGGGTTGGTTCGATTTGAACTCCATGATCCCACCGTCGTCACTCAGATACTCTAATTGTTTATTATCGCTATCGCTTAGATGCCCATTGTTGAAGGTCGATAACATCAGCGCTTTGCCCGCTTTGGCGCGCAACTTTTGAATCCTTATCTGTGATCCGTTTCTGTTCGGACTGTTCGGATTTTTCAAAAAGTTGAATGATGTCTGCGGTTTGCGTGATGCCATTGTGTTGAGCCTGACTTTTATTGTTGTACAGATCATGACGAACGTCATGTGTGGATAAGTCAGAGTCAGTTTGCAATTCTTGTTCCGCTTCTTTGAAGGTGCGCTCAAATTTGATAAACCATAGGAAATTCGCGTTAGAGCGGTCACGTACCTCGATGAAAATTGGGTCATCCATGATCTGTCTCTTATACACATCTGACGCTGCCGACGAATCCAGAGGTG
>CAXHFH010000056.1:0-15146 GCA_964015995.1 uncultured Alphaproteobacteria bacterium | reverse complement strand
GATACTCAGACGTCTCGTGGGCTCGGAGATGTGTATAAGAGACAGATTAAGGACGGTAAAGCCACGTTGCTGGAGCATAACGTACGTTTCGGTGATCCTGAGTGTCAGGCAATTATGATGCGCTTGCAAGGTGATCTGGTTGATATCCTTCAAGCCGCCGCGCAAGGACGTTTGGATGAAGTTAAAGATCAAGTGAGTTGGTCGAACGATCCTGCGCTCTGTGTGGTTATGGCGGCGGATGGTTATCCGGGCAGTTATCAGAAAAACACAATCATTTCCGGCATTGATGATGCGAACACGGTTGATGATGCCTATGTTTTCCACGCAGGCACGTCTAAGGATGAAAACGGTAATATCATCAGTGTTGGCGGGCGCGTTCTTGGCGTTACGGCGAGCGGTGAAACCATCGCGAAGGCGCAAGAGCAAGCATACAAGGCAGTTGATAAAATTTCATGGGCCGAAGGGTTCTGCCGTCGTGATATTGGTTGGCGTGCGTTGAAGGCTAACGAAGAAGCGGCTTAACGCTTACTTTTAAAAAAATCTTTTAAAATTTGGCCGCATTCATCGGCCATTAATCCGTGCGCGACGTCGGGTTTATGGTGGCAGGTGGGTTGTTCGTAGAATTTTCCGCCATGAAGTACGCCGCCGCCCTTGGCATCGCTCGCGCCAAACACAACGCTCTTAACACGAGAAAAAGAAATTGCCGCTGCGCACATTGCACAAGGCTCTAATGTGACGTACAGGGTGTAACCCGGAATGCGCTGTGCGCCCGCATGATCGCAGGCTGCGCGTATGGCCAGAATTTCGGCGTGAGCGCTCGGGTCGTTGAGTTCGCGTGTTTGATTTCCCGCTTTGGCAACAATATTACCATCATTATCGACCACAATCGCACCAATCGGCACTTCATCACGCGCACTTGCGCGTTTTGCCTCTTCCATCGCGGCGCGCATAAAGCTATGGTCTTGATCTGTGAAAGGATGTTCCATGACCCAAAGTAAACACAAAGGCGAACGCATTGCAAAGGTAATGGCACGCGCGGGCGTATGTTCGCGCAGAGACGCCGAAAAATGGATTGAGGCCGGCAAGGTTGAGGTGAACGGAAAAGTTATTCAATCACCTGCATTGAACGTCACCAATAGTGATAAAATCTATGTGAATGGTAAGATCTTACCGCAAAAAGAGCCAACACGCCTATTTTTGTATCATAAACCACCGGGGCTTGTGACAACGCATAAGGATGAACGAGATCGCTCCACGGTGTTTGAAAACCTGCCTGATTTTATGCCGCGCGTGGTGAGCGTAGGGCGATTGGATTTAAACACGGAAGGGTTACTCCTTTTAACCAATGATGGTGAATTAGCGCGGTTCTTGGAGCTGCCTGAAACAGGATGGGCGCGGCAATACCGTGTACGTGTGCATGGCAAAGTTAATCCAAAGCGCCTTGAATCCTTGAAAAGCGGGATAACCGTGGAGGGAGTACGTTATAAATCGATTGAGGCGAAATTAGAGGAGAAAGTCGCTGATCAAGCATCGGGCACAAATTCATGGATTACGATGAGCTTACGCGAAGGTAAGAACAGAGAAATTCGCCGTGTGATGGAGGCTTTGGGGCTGAATGTGACGCGTTTGATCAGAACGGATTACGGCCCTTTTACTCTTGGGAAGATGACAAGAGGCAGTGTAAGTGAAGTGAAGCCTGATGTGATGAAACATCAATTAGCGAAGTTTTTTGCGAATAAGCCTTCGGTTTCGGGAAAGCCTTCTGATAATAAAAAGCACACAAATAAAAAGAAGCCGTACAATAAAAAACCTTCTACAAGAAAAAGATCATGAAAATCGTATCGGGCAAATATGGCGGGCGACGTTTGATCGTGCCGAAGGATCGTTCTATTCGTCCGACGACTGATAAAGTGCGCGGGGCGGTGTTTAATATGTTGGTGTCCAGAGGGGCCGTTGATGGTGTACGTGTTTTGGATGCCTTCTGTGGTAGCGGTGCGCTTGGGCTGGAGGCGTTATCCAGAGGGGCGGATCACTGCACATTTATTGATAAATCCCGATCATCGATAGATTTAACCAAAGAGAATGCCGATGCTTTGAAGGCGACAGAGTTCTGCGATTTTGGCGTTCGAGATGCGACGAAAATGCCTGAAAATCAAGGGGACATGTACGGCCTCGTTTTTCTTGATCCGCCATATAAGAAAGATTTAATTCCTGATGTGTTGCAAAAACTGATATCCGGGCATTGGCTTGATGATGGTGCGTGGATTGTGTGTGAAAGTGAACGCCATTTTACACTACCCGTTTTACCAAACCTGATGAACGACCATGAAAAAATCTATGGCGATATCAAAATTACGCTCGCGCAATATTCAGGCAATAGCGCCGGAATAGAGTAAAATAAGCAGCCCACCGCCCAAAATTACGCGATAAACGGCAAACACCGTAAAGGTCGCACGCTGTAGGTACTTCATCATCACGGCAAGGGCAATCCAGCCTGAAATGAAGGAAAAGACAGTCGCGATCAGGGCATCTAGGCCGAGCTGTACGTCTCCGTCTTTGAGCAGGCCAATACTAATGAGCGCGCCTGCGCCACTGATAGCAACCATAGCCAGTAACATGGAATAATGCGCACAATCTGTGCGGCCATAACCCAGAAATCGTCCTGCGGTCATGGTAATACCAGAGCGGCTGGTGCCCGGAATAAGGGCAAGAATTTGGGCGAAGCCAATGATGATGGCGTCCTTGTAACTCATATCCTTCATTTGCTTAGTTGCAAGCGTTTTTGTGTCTGCGTACCACAGAACAATTCCGAAAATCAGTGTCATCCACGCAATCACATACAGGGTTTTAAGCCAGTCAGGCTCAAACATGTGCAGGATTAATCCGGCGATGATGACAGGTACGGAACTGATGAGGACAAAGAGCAATAATTTAGCATCATTCGATTGCGATTGACCTGTGCCAATGTCTTTTGCACCGACAAGCATACGCCAAACGTCACGGCGAAAATACAGCAGGACTGAGAATAACGTGCCGACATGCACGGCGATATCCATGGTGACGTTTTTTTCATCCCAATGGTCGCAATGATCGGTGAAGCAATGGAATAAACCCAAATGCCCACTGGAGCTTACGGGAAGAAATTCTGTTAATCCCTGTATGACAGCCAATATAATTATGTGGTATAAGATCATGGATTCGCTCTGTGTAAATACGTTCATAGAGCTACTCTAAAATAGGGAAAAAGACAATGGTTTACGTCGTAGGGGTGATCGGTTTCATCGGTGGTTTTTTTGCAGGGCAAATGCTTTTGCTGTTCTTGCTGCGCGATGTCAGTCAGGAAGATTTGTTGAATGATCCATACATAAAAGTGAAATATGGCGTGTTGAATTGGATTATCGCGATCCTTGGTTGTTATTGTACAATTTGGATGTATCAAAGATATTTTTTCGAATGAATCCTTATTTGATAAACGTATATTTATAACCTATGATATGTTTATCCAATTACCCTTGAAGGAGAATGAATATGAAGAAGTTTTTGCTCGTTGCGGCATCACTAAGCCTTTTCGGAGGTATGCAAAATGTTCATGCTGAGCCCGCCGAATCAAAAGCCGAGGTCGTAGAGCCACTGATGGCCGAGCATTACACATTTGACAAATCACATACGCAAATTTTGTTTTTCGTAGATCATTTGGGCTTTTCAAAATCACAAGGTGAGTTTCATGATTATGACGGGTATTTCATTTTTGATCGTGCCCATCCTGAAAACTCAATGATTGATGTGACAATCAAGACAGAATCCATAGATATGGATAGTGATAAATGGGACGATCACATGAAAAGTCCTGACTTCTTCAATGTCGAAAAATTCCCTGATATGACGTTCAAAAGCACAGCGATCGAAATTACTGGTGAGAAGACGGCCAAAATCACAGGTGATTTAAAATTGCTTGGCGTGACAAAGCCCGTTGTTATGGAGACGACCTACAACAAATCTGATAAACATCCGTTTAGTGGTAAATTCGTTAGTGGATTTTCTGCCTCAGCCACAATAAAGCGTTCAGATTTTGGTATGAATTATGGTTTGCCGGGCGTAGGTGACGAAGTGAATGTTATGATTGAAGTAGAAGCATATCGCACCGAACCAGAAGAGACACCCGCCGAAGAACCTGCTGCGGAATAAACGGGCATAAATTGATGCAAGGCGAATCCGTGACAGCTTCTTATTCTTTGATCGCCAGAATTATACACTGGTTAACAGCCCTGATTATTTTGGGGCTGTTGGTTGTTGGCACATACATGACAACAATGGATATGAGTGAACAGAAATTACAATTCTATAACTTTCATAAATCATTCGGATTACTGGTTTTGGCGTTGGCGTTTGTTCGAATCGCTTGGCATCTTATAAAGAAAAAGCCCAAAAGTTTGCCTACACATAAAAAATGGGAAAAAATACTCTCTCATGCGGTGCATGGGTTTTTGTATTTGTTGCTGATCGCGATACCGATTTCCGGCTGGGTGATGTCATCCGCCGGTGATTTTAATATCAAGTTTTTTAGTTTAAATATGCCTGACATTGTTTCGAAGGATGAAAATCTTTTTAAATTGTTTCATGAGGTGCATGAAATTCTCGCTTGGGTGCTGTTAGGGCTTTTGGTGTTACATATTGCCGGCGCGCTTAAACATCATGTTATTGACCGTGATGAAACATTAGAGCGCATGACATGGCGCCGTATCGGCATGGTTCCTGTGACTGTATTGGTATTCTTACTGGCTGGTGTTTACGGATATGTCGTTTTCGAAGAAGGACTAAAAAAGTTTGGTGAACAAAATAATGCGGTCAAAACACCGATAGTGGGGACATCGCAGGCAGAAGAAACCCAGAATAATGAAAATGTTGCTGTGTCTGTTGATGGTGTACCGCAATGGGAGATTGATAGCGGCAAAAGCAATCTTAATTTTCAGGCAACACAATATGGTCAAACGTTCGATGGTTCCTTTGATTTTAATGGCGCAATATATTTTGATCCGGCCTTGTTAGATAAAAGTAAGGTTAAAATTGAAATTGATATCGCATCGATAAAAACCGGCAGTGAAGATCGTGATTCTCAAGCCAGATCAGAAGATTGGTTCAATGTCACAACATATCCTAAGGCTGTTTTTGAGGCGGAAGAGTTTACGACAGGTGATCGCGTAAACAGCTATGAAGCACGTGGTACCTTGTCTTTACGCGGCGTTACGATGCCAATTATCCTTCCGTTTACTTTGGTTATTTCGGATAATGATCAAGGTCATAGGGTTGCAAATATGTCCGCTATCCTTGATTTGAACAGGCTTGATTTCGGCGTGGGGCAGGGGCAATGGCAAAAAACGGACGCAATAAGCGACAAGGTAACCATTAATGTAAGTCTGCTGGCAACGCAATCACGCATCCAAAAGTAACGTTTTTTCACAAAATACTGCTTTCATGATTGAATATTCTGCATCGTTCGATAGACTGATTAAATGAGAATCCTATATCATTTTTGGCTACAACCCTTTTCACGCAAAGTGCGCATGGCACTGACGGAAAAAAAGTTGCCGTTTGAGTTGAAGATAGAAAAGACATGGGAACGTAGAACAGAATTCCTCGCGATGAACCCCGCTGGTGATATTCCGGTGTTTATCGAGAAAGACGGGACGACGCTCTCTAACTCTCAGGTTATTTGCGAATATCTTGAGGAAGTTTATCCGGAAGTTAATCTTATTGGTCACAACCCCGTGCAGCGTTCAGAAACGCGCCGCCTTGTGAATTGGTTCGATCGTAAATTCAATACAGAAGTCACCGAAAATTTGGTAAATGAAAAACTGATGAAATCAATTTTGAATCTGGGAGAGCCTCATGGGCCAACAGTTCGCGCTGGGCGTGCGAACATACATTATCATCTTGATTATATTGGGTTTTTAACAGAAAGACGCCCATGGCTTGCGGGGGATACTTTCTCTTTAGCAGACATAACGGCCGCTGCGCATTTATCGGCTGTTGACTACATTGGCGATGTACCGTGGGAAGAGCATGAAGCCGCGCGTCGTTGGTATGAAAAAATTAGTGATCGTCAAGGTTTCATAGATCTCGTGGATGAACGTGTACCTGGGTTTGATCCGGTAAGAAATTATAAAAAAGCGGGCTAAAAAGCCTATGTTAGGTTAGGGTGTCAGGGTGATAAACAAGCATCTTTTTTGTTTTGGATATGGTTATACGTGTGACTATCTTGGTCATGCGCTGTCGCGTGCGCAAACTCCATGGGATTTCTCGGGGACAACGCGCGATCAGGAAAAAAGAAAAGCGTTAAGTGATCGCAATATTAAAACGTTCTTGTTCGATTTTGATACGCCTTTACCTGACCCTATTTATATGTTGCGTGATGTGACGCATATTTTGATCTCAACACCGCCCACTGATAATGGTGATCCGACATTTATCGCGCATGCACATGATATGGTGAAGTTGCCGAATCTGGAATGGATTGGATACTTATCGACGACAGGCTCTTATGGTGATCGCGATGGCGGATGGGTTGATGAGACGTCTTATGCACGACCATCAACCAAACGTGGATCAAGACGGCTAAAGGCAGAGGAGCAATGGCTGTCATTATTCCACAGTCATAAACTACCGGTGCATATTTTCCGCTTGGCCGGTATTTACGGCCCCGGTCGTAGCGCGCTTGATTCCGTACGCTCTGGTGTTGCACGCCGTATTGATAAGCCCGGACACGCTTTCAGCCGTACGCATGTTGAAGATATCGTGCAGGTTTTGAAGTCATCCATGGATAATCCCAAGGCGGGTGAAATTTATAATGTTTGTGATGATACGCCCGCACCCAGTCATGAGGTGATTGATTATGCCTGTCAACTATTGGGCATCGAATCACCGCCATTAATGCCCTTTGATTCTGTTTATCTGGCGCCGATCACCCAAAGTTTTTATGCGGATAATAAGCGTATCAAAAACGACAAAATTAAAAGTGATCTTGGCGTTGTTTTGAAATACCCTGATTATAAGACGGGCTTGCAAGGGTGTTTAGACGCGGAAGGATATGCGGAAGAGCAAGCCGAAAGCAGTGATTCTTAGTTATCAGCTACTTTGTATCTGAAAGGGCAGGCGGACACTGACCGTGGTGCCGATATTTACCGTTGATTCGATTTGAATAGACCCGCCATGAAGTTCGATAAGTTCTTTTGTAATAGCAAGACCTAATCCCGTCCCTTCGTGCTCACGCGTGTATTCGGATGATGCCTGTTCAAAAGGACGTAAAACAGAGGCAAGCTTGTTAGGCGGGATACCAACGCCCGTGTCGCAAACTTTGAAGATCAGGTAATCATTACTTTCGTAACACTCAATCCAGACGGAGCCGTTTTCAGGTGTGAATTTAACCGCGTTGGAGAGCAAGTTAAGGAATATTTGGATTAAGGCACGGCGATCGCCAATGATGCTGAAATCCTTGTTATTAATTTCGAACGGTCTGATTATGACATGTTGCTCGGCGGCGCGGCCTTGCATCATTTCAAAACATCGATCAATTACGTCTTTGATTAAAACTGTTTCCAGATCCAGAACATGTTTTCCCGCTTCAATCTTTGACATATCCAGAATATCACTGATCAGATCCAAAAGATGATGACCGCTTTCTTTGATGCTTGAGGCGTATTCAGTATATTTTTCATTGAATATAGGGCCGAGCATTTGCGATTCTATCATTTCTGAAAAGCCGATGATCGCGTTTAAGGGCGTTCGTAATTCATGGCTCATATTCGCAAGAAAACGTGTCTTTGCCGCGTAGGCTTGTTCGGATGCATCTTTGGCGCGGCGTAATTCTTCTTCATACAGCATCCGTTCGGTCATATCTTGCATGATCCCGTAGAGTGCAATCACTTCGCCTTCCGCATTTTTTTCACAGCGACCTTCACACATCACAAACCGGATATCACCGCCCGGGCGGATTACCCGAAATTCCATGTCATAATTTTTTTCTTCAATGATGGCGCGTTGAAAAACCTGTACAACGCGGCCTAAGTCACGTTTATGCACCAGGCTTGTTAACGTGTTGATGCTTGGTTTGAAGTGGTTCTGATCTACACCAAAAATGCGGTAAATTTCTTCCGACCATGAAATATATTCTTCACCGATGAGCCATTGCCAGTGCCCCATACGACCAATGGCCTCAGCCTCAGAGAGCTGCTTTTCACGGCGTTGTAAATTGCGGTGTTTTTCTTTTATATCGGTGATGTCACGGCCAATGGAATAAACTTGATTATTCTCATATTTTTGTTGCCATTCAATCCAGCGTACGTGTCCGCTCGGGGTAATGATCTGCGCTTCGAAGTTCAATGTTTGGTTATTAAGTTGGCCTTGCGCAAGACTTTGATGTGACCTGATGATATGGGATTGGTCTTCAGGTTTAAATAAATCAAAAAACGAAGACGCTCCATCATTGCGGGATTGCTCACCCGAAAGTTCGGCAAAGGCATTATTGGCATGCACAATACGTCCGGAAATATCCGTGATCACCATCATATCCTGTGTCATATCAACAAATGGTGTGTATTCGTCGGAATGTTGGGGGTCTGTATGTTCTGTATGGTGTGATGAAGTTTCGATGCGCGCGGCAGAATCTTGGATACGTTCCATCAGCATATCAAGATTGTCATCGGTGCGTTCATGAAATTCATCTTCTAGTGCAGAAGCGATTAAAAACCGTCTATTATCCGACGTTGTAATCCAGTCGAAATGAAATTCAGTCATGAATCCATTGTCTTGTATATGAACATCATGCGTGCCTGTTTCAAGTTCGGACAGGGGATCTTCATCGTCAAATACCTCTTCAGGTAGTTGAATAATATCGAGTAGATGATAATGCGCGTCTGCGCGAATGCCGCTTAGCTCACAAAAAGCATCGTTGGCATAAACAACCGAACCTTCTTCATCCACAACGCATCTTGCCGCCTCATGCTTTTGCAGGACGTGCGGGGATAGGGGTTCTTCGTGATTTATTTTTTTGCTTATGGACATAAGGAGAATCAAAGAGTTTCGAACCTTCATGATACGCAGAAAGCAAGGATTCTGACAAGTCCTTTTTCATATCACCGATAAGCGAAAGGCCACCCGATTGGATGGCCTTCGCGAAAATAAACTTTATATCGTGCCTTAGTACTTAACAGAACATCCGTAAGGTGTTGTCAAAGGAACTTCAACGTCACGACCTGTTGAAAGCGCGTCCAATGCTGCTAAGACAAGGTTTTTTGCGTCTTTTACGGCTTCGTGTCTTGGGCTTGGCTTGTCATCAATCGCGCCGGCATATTCGATGTTGCCTTGTGCAGAAATAACGAACATGTGCGGTGTTGTTTTTGCCGCATATAGTTTGCCGATTTCACCGCTTGGATCAAGAATGCGTGTTGTTGCGTGCGCACCAACCTCTTCTTCGATCTTGATAGCTTCTTCGGGTGTTACGTACCCTTGTTTACCGGGGGCAGACGACACAATAGAAACCCACACGACATCGTTGTCCGTTGCTGTTTTTTGCGTTTTTTGCATATTGCCTGTTGTGTAATGTTTCACAACAAACGGACATTGGTGATTGGTCCATTCCAGAACAACGATTTTACCTTTGTGATCTTCAAGGTTAAATTCATTGCCGTGTATATCAATCGCGGTAAAGTTTGGCGCAGGTTTGCCAACATCTACAGCGGCGCGTACAGGAACGCTAACCCAGCCGAGTGCGAAAGGCACGAAAGCGAAAGTCAGTAGCGCGTACGTTAATTTTTTTAACATTTGGTGGTCTCCTTCATTGAGTACGTGGGTTTACTATAATTAAGTTTAATTTATTTTCCTATTACTTCTTTTACGATTGAGGACGTCAAAACCTGCGGTAATACTTCGGCTTCGGGCCGCATTTGTGTCATTGGATCACGTTTGCCGTAATAGACGTACAGAGGCACACCATTGCGCCCGAACGAATCCAGATATTCGGTAATCATTGAATCCTGGTTGGTCCAATCGCCAATCATGTATTGAACATTTTTGTCCTGAAACAGTTTTTTAGTTGAATCAATATTGATGGCAGCGGCGTGATTGATTTTGCATGTGATACACCACGCGGCCGTCATTTCAACGAAAACGGGATCATTGCCCAGTAACAAGGCGGAAAGACCTTCTTTATCATAAGCCACGCCCATGACGTAGTCTTTGGTGGACATATCGGTGCGTACGTTTTTTAATGAGGTTAATGTGAATGTCATCAATAAAAGCGAAATAACCAAAGCCAAATGCGATAGTGCGCGGGCAATGCCTCTATTTTCCAGATAGTAAAGCCAGACGCTAAAGGCGATTGCAAGTAAGCCGAGCAGAGCCCATAAAACGCCTTCTGGTCCTGCTTGTTGACTTAATACCCAGATCAGCCAGATTGCGGATGCGAACATCGGAAAGGCGAGAAATTGTTTGAATGTATTCATCCATGCGCCGGGGCGGGGTAACAGGTGGCGCGCGGCAGGCACGAATGCCAAAAATAAATAAGGTAGAGCCAAACCAAAACCGAGTGTCGCAAAAACACTCAGGCTGACGATTGCGGGCTGTGTGATTGCAAACCCCATCGCGACGCCCATAAACGGTGCCGTGCATGGTGTTGCCACGATGGTGGCCAAGACGCCAGTGAAAAAGCTGCTGCCGTAAGATTGCCCTTGTGTCAGTTTATTACCGACATTACCCAATCGGTTGCCAAACTCGAAAAATCCCATCAGGTTCAAACCGACCGCGAATAAAAGATACGCTAAGGCAGCGACGATTATCGGATTTTGAAGTTGAAAGCCCCAGCCAATCGCTGCGCCGGCTTCTTTTAATATGATTAACGTTGCGCCCACGATTAGAAAACTTAAAACCACCCCAAGTGTGTAGGTAATGCCGTGTAATCGCGCCTGGGTATTTTCTTTGTCTTTCATTTTAACAAGGCTGAGGACTTTCATGGACAAAACAGGGAAAACGCAGGGCATTAAGTTGAGAACCATACCGCCAAGTAAGGCCAGATAAAGGGCGCTGAGCCATGTAACAGAATTATCGGGCTTGGTGTCTATCAGGTCTGGTATAAGATTGTTTTGTTTAACTGCGGGAGCGTTGCCTTTATTGACTGACACTGGTGCGGCAGAATTTTCGGCGGGCTTAGCACTGATGATGTATCCAACATTCTGTCCGATTTCACCTTTAATAACGAAAAGACCCTGTACGTGTTCTAAATCTTTAATAGGTTGGTCACCACGCTCATGCTTGATAACGACATTTCCATCTTGCACCGTGGCGTCAGGTAAAGCGGCGTGGTTGATGATGCCCCAATCATGTGGGAAGAAATCGGTATTATCACTGGTCGCGCCATTAAGAACGTTACGATCCTCCGGCGTCAGAGATAAGTGCAGGCGATCATTTGCCTCGTGGAAAAAGAATTGCCCTTTGATTGTTTTGGGCAATTTTTGTTCTGCCTTGTTTATAAGCTCGGCGTGATCAGTATCCAAATTATCTGGATTGTTTAAATGAACAATGATTGTGTCGGATTCCGGGATACAAATTTCATTACAGACCAAAAGATCAAGCTGTACTTCCAGATCAATTTTACCTTCGGGGAGGGTGTCGGGCACGGTTAGTGTTTGGATAAGCGTGACAGAGTCGTAATATCCGTAATTCACAAGGATATCGTACGATATTTTATCCGGTACCGGCCATTTTATTTCTGATATTTCAAAACCTTCAGGAAGCTTCCAGTCAATTTTAACAGGCAGACCTGAATCGCCGGGATTGCTCCAGTAGACATGCCAATGTGGCGCGAGCTTTACAGTCGTTGCGATGCGTATGTCTTCACCTGGCTTAATGGCGCTATGCTCAGGGAAGATGGTGACGCTTGTATAGCGTTCTTCCGCTGGCGATTGTGGATCAAAGGCATTGGCGGGCTGTGCTACAAGCACAAACAATGTCACCATCGTTAAAAAAGCAGTTACAAAAAGTTTGAGGTTTTTTACGCTGAGTCCTCGTAAATGATATTCCATTATGGCTTAGTCCCTTACTATTCTTAATAAGACATATACATATATAGTATAGCCTTGAAAACATATATGGTGCTATTCGGGAGTTCTTGATTTTTGTTACAGCATTGCAGAGAATAAAATGAAATATTTCTAACCTTTTGTGTTTTTTCAAAAAAGAAAGTAACAAAATGAGCGAAGCTTTATGGTCACCGTCCGATGAGCAGATAAAATCATCCAAATTATATGATTTCATGGGCTATGTTGAAACACGTACAGGTAGGAAGTATAGTGATTACAAGGGGCTATGGGAGTGGTCCTGTCAAAATAAAGATGTTTTCTGGGACTGTGTGTGGGACTTTTGCGGTGTTTTGGGGGATAAAGGCGGCGTTATTTTCGATGATAATGGCGGAGAAATGTTTGGGGCGCAGTTTTTTCCTGATTCGCGCCTGAATTATGCCGAAAATCTTCTGGAAAAATACGACTCGGACAATCTTTCGTCTGTTTCAATGGTCTTTCGCGATGAAACAGGCGCAGAGGCCAGTATGACGCGCGCGGAATTATTGGGGCAGGTATCAAGGTGGCAGCAAGCCATGAAAGCGTGCGGTGTTGGTGAAGGCGATCGTGTGGCTGGATATATGCCCAATATGATGGAGACGATTATTGCCACATTAGCGGCCACATCATTGGGCGCAATTTGGTCATCGGCATCTCCAGACTTTGGTGTGCAAGGGGTTTTGGATCGGTTTGGCCAAATTGAGCCGAAATTATTGGTGACCGTCGATGGCTATCATTATAATGGTAAGGTTATTGATGTTCTGGAAAAAGTTAAGCAGATCACACCACAAATAAGCGGATTGCAGAAAACGATTATAGTGCCCTTTGCAGGATCACAAACAGAGATATCAGAGATAAAAAATAGCATTACGGCGGAAGAGTTCATCGCGCCATACCAATCGACGGATATTTCATATAACCGCGTCACATTTAACCACCCTTTATTCATCATGTTCTCATCGGGAACAACAGGCGTGCCCAAATGTATTGTGCATGGTCATGGTGGAACGCTCTTGCAGCACCTCAAAGAACATCAACTGCAATGTAATATCAAGCCGCAAGAGAACGTGTTTTATTTCACCACCTGTGGGTGGATGATGTGGAACTGGTTGATCAGCGGTTTGGCGAGTGATGCGGTTTTGTTGCTGTATGATGGATCGCCATTTTATCCTGATGGTAATGTTCTTTGGGATTACACATCAAAACATGGGTGTACGCTTTTCGGGACATCGGCAAAATATATTGAGGCCATGAACGCGCATAGTCTATCGCCGTCAAAAACGCATGATTTATCCGCACTACGAACGCTAACCTCTACGGGCTCGCCGCTTGTGCACGCCAGTTTTGATTATATTTATAAGCATATTAAATCAGACTTACACGTGGCCTCAATCTCTGGTGGCACTGATATTGTATCGTGCTTTATGCTTGGTAATCCTATATCGCCAGTGTACCGCGGAGAAATTCAAGGAGCGGGGCTTGGTATGGCGATTGATGTTTTTGATGATAACGAACAATCTGTCTCTCAGGGAGCGGGTGATTTGGTGTGTACGCAGGCATTTCCATGTATGCCGGTATCCTTCTGGAATGATGAAGGCGGCGATAAGTATAAATCCGCTTATTTTGATCGGTTTGATAATATCTGGGTGCATGGCGACTGGGTCGAAAAAACCGAGCATGGCGGCTATATCATTCTCGGGCGCAGTGATGCCACCCTTAATCCCGGTGGTGTACGTATCGGAACGGCAGAGATTTACAGGCAAATTGAAAAAATAGAAGCCATTCAAGATTCCGTTGTCATCGGGCAGGACTGGGAAGGTGATGTGCGCGTCATATTATTTGTGATCATGCAAAAAGGATGGGCGCTGGATGATAATTTGATAAAGGAAATTAAGACAGCCATTAGAAAAGGCGCTTCTCCACGCCACGTGCCTGCAAAAGTGATTGCCGTTACGGATATACCGCGCACGAAAAGCGGTAAAATTACTGAAATAGCAGTGCGGGATGTTGTGATGGGCAGATCAATCAAAAACGTGGAAGCACTCGCGAACCCTGAGAGTTTAAAGCTGTATAAGAGCATCGAAGCGTTAAACACGTAAAAAAATCTTGCAAAAAAAGCAACTTGGTGTTTTCCTGATAATGTTATGAATAAAAACGTATTTGAAATCGCTGATCTGCAAGGCTGTACCGTTTTGGTACAGGCGAGCGCAGCTGCGGCGGCGGCAAATGCGGCGGGCGTGTCCCGCACATAACAGCCCATAGCGCGAACGCTGCGCACCCCATCAAAAAAGAAAAAAGTATAACGAAGGATACGAAATTTTGATTTTCGCTTGTCCTGATATGAAAATGAGCATTAACTATGAAAACATTTGAAAGAACACAAGATATGCCACTGGAAAATAACCAGACCATTAATGAAATCAATGATGATAATAAGCCGGAGCAAAAATTCCGCCCGGTATTGCATGCCTTGACGGCAAATCCGGGTGCGGAAATGATGGATTATGCCAGGGGTAAGGATGATATCATCACCCTTGGGCAGGGTGAAGGCGATGCGCCGACGCCGGATTTTATCTGTGATGCCACAATTCAGGCAATGAAAGACGGGCGTACGTATTATGGGCAGGTCCTGGGTAGCCCTGAGTTGCGCCAATCTCTATCCGATTATTATGATCGTATATACGATTTAAAAATCCCTGATAGTCGTATTTTTGTGACATCTTCCGGCTCTACGGCTATGCATTTGTCTTTGGCGGCCTTGGTCGATAAGGGCGATGAGGTGATTGCGATCACGCCGATTTGGAAAAACCTGATTGGTGCGATTGAGCTGACACAAGCCGATACCAAGCAAGTGTCACTTGATTATACTGACGATCAGTGGCGGTTGGATTTGGATAAATTGTTTGGCGCGGTAACGGACAAAACTAAAGTTATTTTGATGGTAACGCCATCTAATCCAACGGGATGGACGGCGACACATGATGAGTTGCGCGCGGTGCTTGATTTTGCCCGTGAGCGCGGAATTTGGGTTCTATCCGATGA
>CAXHFH010000055.1:0-15151 GCA_964015995.1 uncultured Alphaproteobacteria bacterium | reverse complement strand
GAATATAGAGGGCGAAATTGCGTCTATGCCGTTCGTTCCGGCACAAACGAAATCTGCTAAGGCGGCATAGTAAAAAAAAACAGAACAATGGCTTAAGAGGAGTTTTTAATGGCTGAATTAAAGTACACGAAAGATCACGAATGCGTTTATATCGATGGTGATATAGCGTCTGTTGGGATTTCTAAACATGCACAAGATGCGCTTGGTGATTTAGTGTTTGTTGAATTACCGGAAATCGGTAAATCTGTGTCCAAGGGCGGTGATGTTGCTGTTGTTGAATCGGTTAAGACGGCTGCTGAGGTTTATTCTCCGGTTGATGGTGAAGTCGTTGAGATAAACGAGGCGATGGTTGAAGAGCTTGAGATGATCTCAATGCCGGTTAATGATAATGGTTGGATCGTTAAGCTTAAGGTTTCTGATGCCTCTGCTCTGGCGGACCTTATGGACGAAGCAGCTTACGCCGAGTATTTGAAAGAAATTGATTAATGGACGACATCCTGTATGTTCAAAAATCTTCAGAGTTAATGGATAAGCAGGTTTTAGGATTAATTACTTATCTGGATCATGAAGAAAATGTAGTGAAGATCGTAGAGGTTTACGGCCTTGTCAAAGAAGCAAATGAAAATACAGTAATAGTAGAGGGCGAAGTTTGGCAGCAAGAAGAGGGGGATGATGAAATGGATGTAAGTTATGCGTCTGATTTTTCTTTACCCTTTGACACAGAAAACTATTGGCAAGCAGAAGGCGGCGAATACAAGCTAATACTATCAGGGCAGCATGTTCCCAACCCAGACTTTTTAACACAATGGCGTGTGCACCCGCCTAAAAACTGAATAGGTACTAAGAAATGAGATATTTACCCCAAACGGCGAATGCCCGCAAAGAGATGTTGACGTCTATTGGCGCTACGAGTGTTG
The DNA here is from genome assembly GCA_964015995.1 of uncultured Alphaproteobacteria bacterium. GTDB lineage: Bacteria > Pseudomonadota > Alphaproteobacteria > Micavibrionales > Micavibrionaceae > UBA1672. The sequence continues at coordinate 14,234 of CAXHFH010000055.1, read as the reverse complement.
ATGCGTTGTTTCGTGATATTCCTGAAAAGGCTTTTGTTGATGGTTTGGTAGATTTGCCAAAACATCAAGGTGAGATCGAGGTGACACGGGATCTTGAGGCGATGGCTGCCAAGAATGTGGCGGCATGTGATGTTCCATTCTTTTTGGGCGCGGGGGTTTATAACCATCATGTGCCCGCTAGTGTTGATTACATCATCCAGCGTAGTGAGTTTTTGACGGCATATACACCATATCAGCCTGAAATCGCACAAGGTACCTTGCAAGTTATTTTTGAATACCAAACATTTATTGCCAAATTAACAGGGCAAGAAATCGCAAATGCGTCATTGTACGATGGCTCAACGGCGACAACGGAAGCCGCGTTAATGGCGATGCGTATCACAAAGCGTAAAAAGGTTGCGCTGGGAACGGAACTTCACCCCGAATATCGTAAGGTTTTAGAAAGCTATATGTCTAACCACGACGATCGTGTTGTTTTTGATGGTGAGCCTGATGAGGAAACGGCGTGCGTTATTGTTCAGTCCCCTGATTTCTTTGGCAATACACATAAATACGATGCGTGGCGTAAAAAATGTGACGAAACGGGCGCATTGTTAATAGTTGTGATTAATGAAATTGTTTCTTTAGGGCTTCTGCCACCACCCGTTGAGGCTGATATTGTTTGTGGGGAAGCGCAATCAGTAGGGTTGCCGATGGCCTATGGTGGCCCGCATCTTGGTTTTTTTGCATGTCGTGAGAAATACTTGCGTCAAATGCCTGGTCGCCTGTGTGGGATGACAGAAGATGCGGATGGTCGGCGTGCTTTTGTTTTAACTTTATCAACAAGAGAGCAGCATATTCGCCGAGATAAGGCGACGTCTAATATCTGTACCAATCAAGGACTATGTGCCTTGGCCTTTACTGTCCACATGAGTTTACTGGGTGAGGACGGGTTCAAAACACTGGCGCGCCTTAACCACGAGGCTGCATGTAGGCTGGCCGATGCGTTAGCAGGAGTTGAAGGCGTGTCTGTTGTAAATGAACAGTTTTTTAATGAATTTGTTGTAGAACTACCTAAGTCGTCATCAACAGTTGTTGAAGATTTAGCTACGTGTGGCATCATAGGTGGCTATGCTTTGGAAGGCAGCCGCATGTTGGTTGCAGCGACGGAAGTAACAACGGAAGAGCAAATTGAAGAATTTGTGACAACATTATCCGAGATTTTATAAGCACGGTAATGTTCTAATTGGAAAGGATTTTGTTATGGGTAATAGTAATGCCTTGATTGTTTTTTTGCTTATGGTGATTTTTATAGCAGTAGGCGGTTTCGCGCTTTTTTATACGCAATTCCAACCTTCACCTCAGAAAACGGCGACGTGTAAAAATGAATGGTCTACAATCAGTTTTCTAATTGACGAAGAAAAGAACATGTTGCTTATGAATGGCGAACGTGTGGCTCCTGAAAGAATTAAGATTTTCAACGATACTGCGATTTCAGCACAATGGAAGCATGAAGGATCAGCCACAAAATTCTTTTTGGATCGTATTGCAGGGCGTTTGGAAGTTCAAACCACAGAAGATTTTCTTGAGTGGGAAAAAAATGAATTTGAATGTAATGTTTCACAGAAACGTTTTTAAAATTGGGCAAGTAAATTTAATTGTATCAGGATAAAATAATTATGGATCAAGATCGTGGTCTTCATTACGAAGAGAACTTGTTGTGGGAAAAAGAAGTTAGTGATACATCCGGCGTAGATTTACCTGATCCGCAAGGCACACCTCTAAGAACGGGGTGTGATGAGCGCAGCGAAATCGGCTTACCGCAACTGAGTGAGCCACAAATTGTCCGTCATTTTGTCCGCATGAGTACGTGGAATTATTCAATTGATCATGGTTTCTTTCCTTTAGGGTCGTGCACGATGAAGCATAACCCGCGTTTAAATGAAAAATTGGCGCGTCTTCCCGGATTTGCGCAAATTCACCCAATGCAGCCCGAGAGCACCGTACAAGGTGCGTTGGAGTTAATTCACGAATTGCAGCATTGGTTGGGTGAGCTTACAGGATTGCCAGGCGTATGTTTAACACCTGCCGCAGGTGCGCATGGGGAGCTTGCGGGGATGATGACGATTCGCCGTGCACATGAGCAAAAAGGTGATAAGAAGAGGAAAATCGTTTTAACGCCTGATTCTTCGCACGGTACTAACCCGGCCACAGCGGTTATGTGTGGCTTCGAAGTACGCTCCATTTCTACGCAGGAAACGGGATGCTTGTCGGTAGAAGCGTTTAAAGAGGCATTGTACAGAACTGATGATAAAGGCGCAGATATTGCCGGCATGATGGTGACCAACCCGAATACGTGCGGCTTGTTCGAAAAAGATATTATTGAAATAACAGATTTGCTGCATGAAGCAGGTGGCTATTTCTACTGCGATGGTGCGAATTTTAATGCATTGGTCGGTAAAGTAAGGCCGGCAGATTTCGGTGTTGATGTGATGCATATCAATCTGCACAAAACGTTTTCTACACCTCATGGCGGTGGAGGGCCTGGCTCTGGTCCTATTTGCTGTACGGAAGAGCTGGCGCAATATATGCCTGTTCCCGTTGTGCTTAAAGCCGATGATGGTGGCTATGTTCTGGAAACAGAAGAAGGTCGTCCTGATACACTTGGAACACTCAAAGCGTTTCAGGGGCAGTTTGGTATGCATGTGCGTGCATTATCATATATGAAATCCCACGGATCTGATGGCTTAAAACAAGTTTCTGAGGATGCTGTTCTTAATGCAAATTATATTCTGAGTGAGCTGTCTGATGATTATCATGTGCCTTATGAGGGGCCGTGTATGCATGAATGTCTCCTGACTGATAAGCGTCAGAAAGAGAATGATGTTTCTACATTGGATATTGCGAAAGCATTGGTGGAATATGGGTATCACCCTATGACGGTTTATTTCCCGCTTGTATTGCCGGGGACGATGCTTATAGAGCCAACAGAAACAGAAAGCAAAGACGCGATTGATCGTTTTATCACGACCATGAAAAAGATCGCTGAGGATGCACGTGCAGGCAAGGCGGAAGAATTTCATAGCTTCCCTCAATCGACACCGCGTAAACGTCTTGATGAAGTTAAGGCAGCACGTAAGCCAGTGTTGAAATATAACGCTGCCGCCTGATTTTAAACATTTCTTGAGTTGTAAGATTGAGGATGCTGCATAATTTTGTGTTATCTTCATTTTTCTCTGGTCATAACCAATGTTTTGGTGTAGTTATCTTCCATAAATCCCTAAATGGTTAATGTTTTTAAGTGGCGAGCGCTCACAACACGAACCTTGGGTCAAAGAATAAAATACGGAAGGTATTGGAATGTCTAAAACAGGTCCTTTGGAATATATTCGTCAGGTTAAAAGTGAGACCAAGAAGGTTACGTGGCCTTCACGTCAGGAAACAACAGTTAGTATGATCGCTGTTTTTGTTATGGTCTTTATCTCTTCTGTTTTTTTATATTTTGCGGATCAAATTATTGCCTATTTCATTAGGCTTATTATGGGATTTTAATGACTACCGATGGAGTAAAAGGAGACTTCAAAATGGCAAAAAGATGGTATGTATTGCACGTTTATTCAGGATTTGAAAATAAAGTCGCTGAATCAATCAAGGAAAAGGCTGTTAAGCAAGGTCTTGATGAATATGTTGATGAAATTCTCGTTCCGACTGAAGAAGTTGTTGAAGTGAAACGCGGACAGCGTGTAAATGCGGAACGCAAATTTTTCCCGGGTTATGTGCTCGCGAAATTGGATCTCAATGACAATGTGTGGCACTTGATTAAAGATACGCCGAAGGTGAGCGGATTTTTGGGCGCTGGCGGTAACCGCCCGGTCGCGATCAGTGAGAGAGAAGCGCAACGTATTCTAACGCAGGTTCAAGAAGGTGTTGATCGTCCGCGTCCATCTGTTGTGTACGACATTGGTGAAGAAGTTAAAGTTATTGACGGGCCATTTGCATCCTTCAACGGTATTGTTGAAGAGATCGACGAAGAAAAAGCGAAGCTTAAAGTTTCAGTGTCAATCTTTGGCCGTTCTACTCCTGTTGAACTTGAGTATGCACAAGTAGAAAAATCGTAAAGATTATAAATAATTAGAATGTTACTTAAAAGGCAGGGTTTTCCTGCCTTTTTTATATGGCGCGTTATTTAACAATTTCTTGCGAAAATATTTGTATATTTGCTATAGTTTATCGTTAAAAATAATGAAAAACGACTATTAGAGTGGAATACGGGGATGACAACGCAAATCAATCAAGACGAATTATTAGATAACAGTCTTTTTATTGAGCAACTAGTCACAGCAGGGTTTTCTGAATCAGAAGCTGTTGAGGTTTTGGACGAGGCGGATACTATGGGCATTATGCCCGATGACGCGCGTGCTTTTCAGGAGCATTTTCGTAATGAATCTGGCGGCGTGAATATAGCGAAGGTTGATGCCTTCATGCATATTCAAAATACAAAAATGACACTTGATTCCTACATGCCTGTTTTACAGGATCGCGCGGACAACACCGATCATGAGACCAAACTGGAAGGGCTGCGTAACGCCGTAAATATTATGCATGCGGCAGGGTATTCTGGTCAAAAAATAGCAGATACGCTGAATTCCTATGTGAAAATTTCGAAATCTTTTACACCGCATCCGACGGAAGGTTTGAGCCGAGATGGTATTCGCTTAACGCGCAAGCTTGTACGTGCAGCAGAAGAGCGCGTGGATATAAGGCCGCAGGAACTACAAAATGTTGTTCGTGAAATTGCGACAAGCAAAGACTTTGGCGCCTCTAAAAAGTCAAACATGCTGGATGAAACAGATTACAGTAGTAAGTGTGCGCGTATCCATAATGAGGGGGTCAATGAGCTTGACCGCCAGGTGGAACGTATTATCCATGAAACCACAGGCGAACACGTTGATGTTTTGTTGAATACTGGTGCACGCAGTTGGGATTATGATGCCGATGGCAAGAACAACGCCGAAGGTTTTGCCATGATGATGAAGATGTCGACCACCACCATGGATGCCATGAATGATTTATCCGCGAACCTAGCTTTGGCGAGTACAGGGAGCATTCCGGTAGAGCTTAGAGATGAACTCACAACATTAAAACATAATGTCGATGGGGTGATGCAAAAACTGAAGCCTGTCTATGACCGTGCGCGTGCGATCACGAGAGAGCTTTCGGAGGCCGCGCCGGATCAAAGGGAAATGATCTATCGCCAGCATTATGATAAGGAGTTTCAAGAACTCTTCACCCAGTTATCTCAGATTTATGATGATCAAGATGGCCGTAGGGGGTTAGACTTTTATGAAAAGACAGTGTCTGATTTGGATCGGTTGCGTAAAGAGCTGGCAGATCATGATGCGGATAGCACATTAGCCATTGATGATGCTTACAGAACGACCAGACGTAATGGCTTTGCATTGGAAAAAGGGCAAACACGCCATAATGACTACGTGTATATTGATATGCTCGATAACATGCTTGACCCTAAGAATGATGCATTCTGGGGGATGGAAATTCTAAGCAAAAAAGACCGCGATGAAGTGTTTTTAGCTGGGAAATTCTCTAATTTGCCGACAGATGTTCAGTATTTACATTGGGAACGTATTCTTGATCACGCGAAGAAGAATGGTAATCGTGACGATCTTATCCATGTTCTCGAAAGCTCTAATCAGCTGGATTTTAAGGCAATATCTGATGGAGGAAACGGTTATCCTGATCAAGAGCATGCCTATGTTGATCGCATGAAATTGCGGGCGTTATTTCCGTTTAAGTTTGAAGAGGGTATTATTTCCGATGCCCAAGAAATTGGGTCGCCGCGTCAGAAATTTATCGCTGATTTGTTTGGTATGATGCATATGAAGCATATGTCGCTGAATGAGGATCCTGCGAACCTTGCACAGCAACCAACGTTGGTTAGAAAGTTCAAAGAAAGCGGTGGTTTTGATAATATGGAGAACAGGCTTCAAAAGATGCCTGATCTTTTCAGAAGACTGCACCAAACACTGCATATTATGCGTCCGGCCAGTGATGCGGAAAAAGTTGGTGGTTCATTTACGCGTCTTCAGGCCATTGATCAATATCGCGGTATCGTGCGCGAAGCGTATGACATGAAAGTGCCTGTTGAGGTCATGATCGGTGGCGGACAGTCGCTTAACCGTTTTGGTGGCGATGTAGATATGGTGCGCCGAGTTTTAGCGCAGGAACTTAAGGATAAGTTTTTAGAGAAACAAGAAAACGGCGAAGCTCTTGATGAGTATGATGAAAAGATGATCATCATGGCAACAAGTATTCTTTACACGGAGCAGGGCAGAACTAAGCGTTATGCCAGCGCCAGTAGTGAACAGGTGATGGATGATTTTGCCGGTAAACTAACCAACATTATTCAGGACTATGTTGATTTGAAGGGGCATACGCCAGATCATGCGTTCATTGATAAAAGACGTGGGTTTTCGCCTGAAATGGATAAGTTACAGCGTATTATCGCGGATCGCGGTATCCTTGAATATGAAACTTTTAATAAGACGTCGTTAAAAGACAAGCTTGGTCAACCAACGGATGCACTGATCCTTGATAATTATACGGAAAAGGCCGGAATACCGAACCAAATATCTTCGCAGAATAACGGCGCAAGACCTGAAGCGGGTAAAGCGAAAGGTGGCTCTAAGAAGACATCATCTTTGCGTGCGATTGGTAAGGACCAGACTCTGTATTCTATGCAGTCTTTCCATGCGGGTTTCTTTGCATCCGGTGGTGCGATGGAGCGTTTTTATGATGCGATTCATGATGGGAAGATCGATCAAAATGATATTGACGATTTGATGCATAATGAAGACTGGGATGAAGCCATTTTCTCTCGGAATTTGATTGATGCAGGACGTTTTAATGCTACGCATTTGTTCGAAAAACTCTCGGACGGTGATGCAAGCGCGTGGGATTTTGATCGTGTGATGCAAATTGGTGAAGAGGTCGTATGGCAAAGAGACCCTGAAGCCGATAAAATTATTTTGCGCTACGAAGGTGATGAAGACGTTACACAAGAACAGCTATATCTATCCAAAATATACTATGACCGTGCGGTTTTCCTCGCGATGACCGAAGCCGCACTGACGCCGAAAGGTCAGGGCGTTACTATGAATGATAGTATGAACGACATCATCAAAAGCATTCGCCCGGAAGATAATAGTTTAGAATTCGGTTTGGGCGAGCGCACCAATGCGCACTGGCCTGCGGTAGAGGAAACGCTGACGGATCACCGTAAGAATGCACCGGCTTATGCTGTTGTGAATATGGTTGAAGAAGATATTCAGGGCAAATTGGATGCTGGTATGGCCAAAGATGATGTCATGGCAGAATATGGCGATGGGGATCCTGCGCAGGCAGATCCGCGTTTTCGTCAATATGGCTCCGCGCTTCGTGCGGGGACATTGCCGCATAAAGGCAAATGGACGGGGCGCGATACCTACGGTATCAAAAACCGTACTGACCCAGATATTGATATGTCCGCAATTATGGCTTATGCGCAATCGCATGGTGGTCCTGCCGAACAACTGCGCATAGATTTCGAATAGATATATTGTCTAAACGGTTTCATTCCAGTGAATATCGAATTGACTGAGTGCGCCTAGGTATTCGTCTTTCGTGATAAAGCCCATGCAAGGATAAGCGCCCGTTTGTGTAATATCTTCATGTGCAAGTTTACGTGCTAATAAGATTGCGGGCATACATGGAATGTAAGGGCCATGGCCTGAGCGTGCCGTTAATTCAAAAGTGAGGGTTTTCTCTTCTCCTGCTTTGCCTGTCCCCGATAGTGTCATGTGAAATGCACTTTTGTCTGTTCCAAAAACGTCGAATAAATATGATAGCCGTAACATGAGTGGAGCAAATTTTTCTAAATGCCGGATGAGCTTAAGTCGAACCAACCACGATAGAAACCAAAGTGTAATATGGATAAAGGAAAGCTCTAATCCCGCATAAAACCGAATGTTTTTTAAATCAGGATAACGGTCAGGGAATAAAGCCAAGTCAGGTACATCGCAGTTCCCTAAAAATCGTGTGCCTAAACCTGTGTATTTACGTCTGTGTAAATTTTGCCACCCATAAACATCTTGCATGTCACCATCTATCAGGGTTTTAAAAGGCTTTCCGGTGTAACTTAAGATTGCTGCCGTCGTTGCTAAACCGCGGGCTGTTTTTTGTGCCGTCGTAATGCCGTAATCAAGCATTTCTATATGTTCAAATTGTTCTTGGTAATGATCGATCAAGGCAGAAGTCAAGCAGGGGACAGAGCTTGCGCCGCTAATCGCCAATACACCTTTTGCTTTTGCCTGTTCGTGTATTTGATTGATATCTGCGACAAAAGTGCGGCCATCGGCCAGATCAATATAATGCGCACCGACCTCAATGCAGGCCTTTGCCACGTTATATCCTTGGTTTTGAAACGGGCCGGATGTGTGGATTACAATATCTGGCTTGATACTTGATAGGCCTTGCTCAAGATTACTATTGGTATCCAAGACAAAAGCTTCTGTATCTAATTCCGAAGCCAGTTGATTTGCTTTATCGCGTGAACGACCCGCGATGATGACCTGGATGTTTTCATCTTGCGCCAGTGCTTTGCTAATGAAGCTGCCGAAATTACCGTAACCGCCAATGACAAGGACGCGCTTAATCATGTTTTTCAATCACTGTAAAGTGCCCTCGATAGTCATATATTTTCCCCCACCAAGGGTGTTTCATCGTGACAAACATATCAAAGGATTGATCATCAGCGGGTATTTCCTCCGAATAGCCCTCACCGAGTAATAGTGCAGCGGGCAGAGGAATGAAATGACCGAAAAGCCTCAGGGCATAGCCTTTATGCTTGAGCTTTACACGGTCATTGTCCCAAACGTAAGCCATGCGCCACCCAATACCAAAGCGCATGATTTCAATCAGTTCATTACCCTCAACTTGAACCATGCGAGAGCGAAAGCTGTATGGTTTCTTGTTCTTGAAATGAAAAATACGATTAAAGTGAAATGACTTTGTTTTTTGATCGCTTTCGAAATGAACCGTGACAGGGACGTCCTTTTCATTGTTTGGTGGGATACCACCCAACAGCCAAAAGATAGGTGCCAGAAGTTTAATAGGGCCTGCACAATAAACATCCATGACGCCCTCGACGGTGACAATATCATTTGTGTAAGGGCGGTTGGCGTAATGTTTTTGTAGGGCGGGTGGCAGCTTATTCCAGTCATCCCCGAACACAGATTTAAATATGGGCTCGTTTTTAAAATTGAGGTTATCTATTCGTGGCGCCTTCTTCTTACGCAACAATAGATTGCGTGTTCCGCGCATCCACGGATATATAAGTTTTGCGATCAGGTCAGAATGAAAGGCCTTGTTAGCAATATTAAAAATGTCGTTGCTTTTGCCGGCGCGTGCCATAAAGCGCAAAGCGTCCTTGCCGTGAAAGAACGTCTTGCCGTCATAAATGACCATGCCTTCATCAAGATCAAAGCCACGCTCATTGATTTGCGCCATAAGATTGTCGTTTTGTGCCTCTCTTGCATTGACCAAATGTAGCGCGCCATATTGCTCTTTCATTTTAAATGCAAAGGCCGCTTGGGTGCACATGGGGCATTCGCCATCATATACAAACCATATTCCGTCTTTTTGTGTTGTGCTATTCATATTGGTTTAAATTCCATCAAGAAAAAGACAATGATCAATCCAATAAAGGCAGGCCAGCCAAGCATAAACCAGATTTTAAAAAGTCTGAAATAACGATCAGGTAAGCTGGTGTTACTTTCAATGGATTCTGCAAGTATCTTCTTTAATTGTATCTGTATCCAAACAACGGGTATCCAGCATAGCCCTGCAATAATATATATTGCATAAGTAATCATGAGCCACAGATCTGTCCATTCATGCCCGCCCATATGTATTAAAGCTATGCCAGTTAAGGGTTGAAAGATAACGGCTGGAAACGTGAAGACATAATCGGCTAATACAGTCGTGCGTATGGCATAAAACTTTTCTTGAACATTGTCTGTGAAGTGTGATCTGAACATAAAAAAGGCAATACCCATTCCCGTACCGAATAGGATTGTCGAGCTTATTATATGGAGTGTTTTAACGACCTGATACCAATCCATCACATTGTTTCTTATCTTGCTGTTGTATGTATAAAAGTCCGCCAATAACAATAGTTTCAAGCGCAGTAAACATACCGAGTGTCCACGCGGCGGAGTCTGTAAATCCGTATGCATGTAGTCCGACACTGAGCAAGTTTACACCAAACCATGAAAGGGCAACAATAACGGAGAGATACGCAAGCCCCGCAATCGCCATCGGTTTTTTTATTTGCCCACTGATCCGGCCATGCAGTATCCAAATGAGCCACAGAACAATCAGTAAAGCGCCGTTTTCTTTTGGATCCCAACCCCAGAAACGCCCCCAACTTTGATCTGCCCAGATACCGCCCAAAACTGTGCCGACAGTCGAAAATAGAAGAGCAAGAAGCGCAACATGATGAATATGTTTAAATAACGCATCATTATGTTTATTCAGCGCGCTTGTTATAAGGGCGTAGTGCGCGAGTAAGCTTGTGATAATACAAAACGCATATCCCATCGTGATGCAGATAACATGTGTGGCAAGCCAGAAATTGGTATTCAGAACAGCGGTGAGCATCATTAAATTATCGCCGCCTTGATCAAAAGAAAACCCAAGCAGGTGAAGTGTGATCCCGGAGCCCGCCGCGAGTATAAGCCAGAAGGACTCCTTACCGCGTGCAAATGCAATAAGTCCGTAAAGGACGGCGATGAGGCCGACAAAGATAATGGATTCGTAAAGTGTGCTAACGGGTGGGCGTTCCAGAATATAAATGCGTGCCGTTATGCCTGCTGTATGGATTGCTGCGCCAGCACCTAAGGATAGGGCGGATAGCTTTATCAAAACACTGCGTTTCCAATATGCGTATATTGCTGCACTTAATAATGAGAATGTGTATAGCAACATACTGATATAAAATGGATTTACCTTGTTGTATAAATATTCTTTTTGGATGGCGGCCTGACGTATGTTGCTGCCTTCTTGTATAAGGGATAGTTGTTTTATTTTGGCTAAGTTTGATGACCATGTTTCAGCATTGCCCTCATGAAATGCTAAGGCCAAGGATTGCCATGCCATAAATAGTTCAGAATGTTGAGCCGCGCTGTGCTCATCTAGCGTGACTTCCCATGGAGCGTGCCACTCGCCCGTATTTTTAGAAGGGATAACCTTGAAGATTGTGCTTGTTTTACCTGTCTTGTTTAAATTAGCGAGAGTAAAAGACAAATAGGCGATGGCTTGTTGCGGTGGCGTGTAGTTTTCTATCGCGTTACCGTTTTCATTGATAATTCTTTCAATTTCAGTTTTCAAAACATCTTTGAATAGGTTCGCATCAAAGAAACTCAGTCTTTTATTGGCATAGGGATGTAGTGAAGCAGGCACATCATCCGGTAGCTGAACGGAGAGTGGAAGAAACAAGGATAAGCTGCTGAGAAGGTTACCAAGCAGCACCGTATTTTCTTGTAATTTAATGAAATCACTTTGCGCCGCTGTCCATTCTTCTTGCGGTGTTTCGAGGATGGAGCGTAAAATTTGTTGCTTTGTGTCCAGTGTATTTAAAACCTCTTTGTAAGAAAAAAGTTTGTTTTTTCGCTTTTCAAATTCCAGCATATTAAGAAGGTCTGGATTTGATATTTTTAAAATGGGCGTATTTTCGGATAGTGCAGGATTAAATAATGTTTCCGTAAGCCATAGCATCGCGTCTTGATCGTGACCGGAAAGCTTCTTTTGTAATGATCGCGCAAAACTGTCGATTGGCTTGATGCGCCCTTCATGCATGACGGGAAGCTTTGCAAAGCCTTCTATATCTAATGTATTGGCCGCCGCGGGAGTAGGCAACACATAGACGAAAAACAATACGGTAAGGGTGATGAAATTACGCAACATTTTTTATCCCCTTACTTTTTCTGCGGCGCACGAACATGTGCAGAATAATGCCCAGACACATCGCTATACCAGAGATATAGGGGAAGGCGCGACCAGCATTCCAGACAACCGCCAAGACCGAAATGTCACCATCAGGCGTTGCAATGAAAGAAGATTGAAAAAACGTGTATCCCTTATATCTTAAGGGGGCGTTCATACTGATCAAGCTTTCCCATTGCGCTTTGCCGTCATATATCCGCACGCGAGACTGGTATGATTTGGCCATGGTTGTTCCGGGGTGCATCTCACGCGTAAATTCGAGTAACTCAATGCGAAAGGGAAGCTTGCGTTGTTCTCGGCGTAGTGTGAGTTGGTATGTCGCGTCATTGAGCGTTACTTCAGGAAGTTTTGGAATATCTTCAAGAACAACGTAAACGCCATCATTTTCGGTTCCGTTGATCCGAAAGGTCAAGCCCGCCATGTTTTCTTCGTTTAGGTTTTTTAGATCATCGTCAACTAACGACATGTGCTTTGCCATGCTGTGATAGTCGTCTTGGGCATCTTCCCTCGCGACGATTTTACAATTGCGGCACGTTTCCAGGATTTCAATTTTTATAGGCGTGTTTGGTATCGATATTTTTTGCCCCGCACTTAATGTGCCATGAGAGAATGTTTGAACGTCCTCGCCGCGTTCATTGAGTAGAGCAAATTGACGGGTATGATAGTCAGAAACAAACATTTTAGCCTGACCTTTGGTAAGGTCCATATAGCCTTCGTTGCTGAATAGAGCCGTGAAAAGCCCACCGAGCAGTAATAGCATTGCGCCGATATGCGTAATAATATTGCCTGCGTTTTTTAGAGTCCACGGGCTTTTGAAAAGTAGTTTAAACGTCAAGTTAAGAAAGATGATTCCAATAAGGATTGGAAAACCGGGGAGGGGAATAAAATCAATCCATAATATTGGTGATGCGAAGAATATTTTCGTGGCTTCGTATAAGCCGATATATTTTTGTGCCACCGTTCCGATGATTAAATAAACCATCAACACCGGCAGTACGTAATGTAAAACGACTGGCTTAGAGAGTGTGTTTGATAGTTTGCGTATTGTCATCATGCTCGTTCAGTATTGTTATCTAAACTGTAAGAGGCGAGCCTTCTTTTCGGGTTGGTTATATGGCAAAATTTAGAATAAATCCATGGGTTATCTGTTTTTCATGAAGTTTATTTGGCGCTTGCCGTACTTTTTTATCTCTGGTGGTTGCCTGATTTTGGTTTTATGCTGTTATGCGTAAAATACGTCATAAAATGTGAAAGATAACAAATGACCGAAAGCTGTATCCTTCATGCGTGTGAAATAAATAAAAATGGTCGCGGTCATGTTCTCGAGGGCGCCGAAATCAGCAAGAAGATAAAAAGTGAAGAATTAGCGTGGGTTCATTTGGATGCCACTAATGAGGGAGCGCGTGATTGGCTCCGCAAAGAGGCGTCATATCTCGATGATTTAATATTAAATGCTTTGTTGGCGGAAGAAACACGGCCCCGTATTTTGGAATTTGAAAATGGTGTGCTGCTCATTTTACGTGGTATGAACCTGAATGATAATGCCGAGCCGGAAGATATGCTGTCTGTGCGCTTATGGGTGGGGCCTGATCGTATTATTTCCCTACAACGCAGGAATGTTAAAGCCATTCAAGATATCCGTGGACGCCTTATGGCAGGTAATGGCCCGAAGAATGCCGCAGATTTCCTGGTGATGCTCTCTGCGCGTTTGTTCGAGCGTATGGAGCCGACGCTGACCGAATTGGATGAGCGCACAGATGATGTAGAAGAAAAGGTGATGGAGAACCCTGACATTACTGAGCGTCAGGAAATTGTTGATATTCGTAGAAAGGCCATTGTCTTTCGTCGCCATATTACGCCGCAGCGTGATGTTATCGCGCATTTAAGAACCTGTGAGCAAAGTTGGTTGGACGCGCAACACAGAAGGCAGTTGCAGGAATCTTATGATCGTCTTGTCCGTTATGTTGAGGATCTTGATACGGTTAGAGAGCGAGCGCAAATCGTCAAAGATGAGCTAACCAATGCGTTATCAGATCGTTTAAATAAAAATATGTATGTTTTATCTGTTATTGCGGCGATTTTCTTACCGCTGGGTTTTTTAACCGGATTGCTTGGGATTAATATTGGCGGTATTCCGGGAGCAGATAACGAGAGCGCGTTTTTCATCTTCTGTGCCATACTCCTGTCTCTTATAC
>CAXHFH010000054.1:0-15195 GCA_964015995.1 uncultured Alphaproteobacteria bacterium | reverse complement strand
AATAATTACTACGCACCCCATCCTTCCCAAAAGAAAACTCCGAGTAAAACTACCTATTAAGGCGCTTTACTCGGAGACAAGGAAATAAACAGTTTAACTATTATTATTAATCTACAATGTGCAGGTTACTCAGCTCTCGACTAATTGTTTCGAACACTTCAATAAGGTCTTCTTGACCTGGCGCGTCATAGTAATAATCTTCAGACGTTGCACATTCACGATAGTAATCTTTTGTCGATGCATTCACACCACCTGCAAAAGTCACCGTATATATAATGACATCATCCGCTTTCAGGTTCTCACATACATCTTCAAAACGCTCGTTCAGATCATTGGTATTTAGACTATGATCTTGTGTGCGCCCATAAGCAGAATAATATGGGTGGATCGTATTCACACCATCGGTCATCATGACGATGGCCTTTCTCCAATACTGGTTCGTCCACGGCGTGGCTTCTTCAAATGGAAACTCAGGAGAAAGTACACGATAGCCCCACACCATACCGTAGTTACCATGCGTGTAACCATCCGCTGTCATCGTATCGATTGAATTCTTAAGATCAGTCGGGCTTGTTGATAATGGCATCACTGGCGTTTTAGGACACGCATAGTTTGGCTTTTTATATCCGTAATACTTACCCTTATTCCAGTAACCGTGACAATTTGCATTATCAGTGCCGGCATTACGGCAATAACGGTACATTTCCCAAGGCCCTGTGTTATCTGTAGTATCATCAGGGAAGTCCTGCGCCATAACACACCCCATCCAATCATAATTATTTTTAGACGTTGTATAATCAAGATCGTGCGGATTATTCACAAAGGCTGCGCCATAATAATCGCCATTCGTATCTTTTCCCAAACCATAAGGTCCGACATTAACCGATCCACTGTATGGTACCAATCCGATTTTGATGTAATCGGCATCACGTGTTGCCATACCATCAAGTGCGGACGGATCTGCCGCCTCACCATCATCTGTATCGATACCATATAAAATGTACACAAAGTTTGATGCGGCATCACGCAGCGTGGCTATATTATTGTTTGTGGACATAGAGCCTGTGTTATCCATCACCAACACAACCTCGATCCCCTGCACTTCGCGCAGAACCGTGGTAGAGGCATCAACATCTATTGTCTCTATACCAATAATTCCCAAGAACAGCGTATGATATTGCGCCGTACCGGACACAATCACTTCATCACCGACAAGTTGTACGGTTGGGTCAAACGTCACGCCAAGCTTTTCCGGCGGATAGTTCGCATCAAAGAAATCCTGAACCTTTTGTTCGATTGTTGCCTGATCAGTCGCAGAAGCCACCGCCGCCAAGGCCGCCGCATCCAGCGCCTGTGCCAAGCGTTGTTTCACAAGATAGGCCTGTGAATAGTCCAAAGACATTCCGGCAACCCCGATGAGTATCGGCGCCATGATCCCAAATAAAATGGCGATAGAACCTGTTTTATCGGAAATATAATTTCGAATGATCGTCCATAGATTCCGTGTGTATTCCATGGTGTATTCCTTTCGTTTATTGTCGCTTTTATGGCACTCTGGTGATAACCGGAGTGCTACGCCCGCGACTAAAGGCAACTTCTTCCATACCGAATGCGTCCATGACAAATCCGACAAATAATGGTTCGTAATCATAAGTCACTGAAACCATGACAACACCCTCGTTCGGGTTTTCCAATGCCTCAACACGGCTTAACGCGTTCGGCACTGGCGGCATATTTAAAGTTTCGCGCCAAACAATTTCTGAATCAGCATCGTCATCAAAACGAATACTGACAATATCTACGCCATAGCTAGAATTATCCAATGGCTCAAACGCCAAACGTCCGGCCGCGATGGCCTCGCTGATGTCGGCACTACTCACAATATTTTGGCGTGTAATCAAATCCGCCACCACCTGAGAGGCACGGATAGTCTTTTGATTGGTTAAAATAGCATTCCCTGCATCAAAAACCCCAATCAAAAGCACGAGCATAATCGGAAAAATCATCGCGGCCTCAACAGCCGCCAAACCATTTTCGTCGGACTTGTATTTGGATAATAATCTACGCACGCTGCTTATCATCTCTAAGCTCCCTGAAATTCGTATGGTTCACTTTGCATGACGATGGTCGACACAAATAATGTAGACCCACCCGGCCCATTCAATAATGGCCCAACAATGGGTGTTATCATTTCATATCGGTAAGCAACTCTTATGATTACCCTGCTGTTTGATGTGCCGGCATCAAAAGGCTGGGGAACCAAATTACCATCACCATCATATGTTGGCGCACTGTAATCGCCATAACTGTCTATTGTAGTGACTTCAATGACCATCTCATTACAATCAACCAACACGGTCGCAAAATCACACAACGCATCACGAAACATTTGTTCATGGTCATTATTTGATTGCTGGAGCTTTCCTGTTTTTATAAGACGCGCTGCGGAATCAGTCGCCCCCTCAACCAAACTGGCAGACAGATACATCAATGATATTTCGATAATGCCAAGACTGATCAATAAGTACGGCATAAACAGCATGCTAAACTCGATGGCTGTTGCGCCGTCTTTTCTTTTAAACCATTTGTTGAATAATCTTAACATTCGCCTTAAACCCAATCTGTTTTGCCAAAGTAGATGGCATTTATTTCAAATTCGTTCTTGTTTTTTGGCACAAAAAAAGCGGCTGTACCGCTTTGTAACCCCCGACGTAACTTGTAAAAAATACAGTTCCGCCATTCCGTCAGTGTATCGTTATATTCCTAAACAAATCGTTAATACTGAAATAAAAACAAGCCTTAATCCTCTCCCTCAACAGTCTCTTTTATTTGGGCTTTTTTACCAGTTACGCCCTCTCCCCAATGCTCTATCAGAACGTCTTGACGCTTTTTAATCGCCTTCATGCGATTGACACCCTTTTGGTATAAAAACGATGACATAATCCCCGTCATCACCCAGTCAATCATATATCCGAACGCTGCCGACACATAAATAATCGACATATAACGCATATTAGTAATAATTTCGAAACTCGCCTCAAAGTCATTGCCTGTGGCCCATAACTTAAAAACAAAGGGAATGCAGCCTGCCATGTTCATCGCCGTAATGGTCGATGCACGCGCCCCCCTTCCGTGCCCACTCACGAAAAATGCCACCATACTGGGGATCATACCAAAAAACAGCAACATAGATGTCGGCAGGAATATCAATGCGATCATGATGGCAAAAACCATCATCATTCTCGCCTTAAAGCCAAGCTTATTCGATGCCCCCTTCTTCTTCTTTTTCTCTTTGCTCTTTTTTGCCATTAGCCTTCTTCTTAAAAAATTCTATAGCCCGATAAAAACGACAAAACGCTCATAAGGGTGATCGCTGTTGCAATGACCCATGCAACCAACGCCGCAGAATCACGACCATTGACGACACCATAAGTCTTTTTGTTAGACAGTTTAACATTGTACTGATCATATTCTTGCTGCAGCAGATAATACTCTCGCCGCGCAAGTTCAAACGCCTTTTTGTCTTTCGTGCGCGCTTTTTCATTATCAATCAAACCGGACATACCAATAAGGTTCCCCTTACTCGCCTCGAACTTAACGCCTTCTTCCACTTTTTTGCGCAAATTGACATTGTTGTAGAGTTTATAAACACCCGAAAGCCCGCCTAAAAACACATTCGCAATTGACGGGCAAGTGGTAACCTTGGCACGGTTTTGAACCATCGCAAGAAATCTTAGGTTTCCGGCAATCTTCTTATTCTTGTCTGCAGAGCTAAGGTCATATATCACCCGCTCCATGATGCGGCCGTTATGCGTGGCAAAAAAGGCGATGCTGTGGGCATCCAAGAATAATGCAATTTGTCCACCCTGTTTCGACAGGCGCTCAAACGTAAGCAACGCAGATTTATCATTATAAACGAAATACCCCTTAAGTTTGGGGCTCAAGCACGGTGCATTTTTACACATCATGTAAATACAACGCTCTATGCCATACCCTTGCTTTTTCTGCTGCAAGGCCGCACGGTATATATCAAAATTCTTGATATGCGCAAGCGTTTCACTCTCTGGCAATCGTTTAAGCGTAACGGAATGATCCGGGATGTTTTGTAATAAGATATCCTTGAAGATCGACATATCAATATCTTCATATGCCGCGCGCGCCATCAAACCGCCCAAACCATCAAATGTAAAATTCAATCCTTTATAATGCACGGGAAGCGCGGGATTTAACGCCATGGTCAACTGCGTCACAAGAAAATCAGAGTTTTCCTTAATGCTGCCGATTGATGCCGTTCTGTCCAATGCTCGGTGGTAATTATGTTCAAGATCTTTATCCGTAAAAGACTTTTCAATCCATTGCGTAAAAATGTCATTTGAAACAAGTTTTACAACCTCAGCAGGGTTGCTTTGTAAGTCCGCAGCCAAAGCATCAGGATATAAATATTTCTTACCATCAAAAATCAACGGCCTATTGGCCTTGGTACGCCTCGATAAAGATGGCGGCGTAACGCGCGAGCCATCTAACCATGAAAAAATATCATCTAAACGCCACCTTACTGCAGGATCATCATGCAATATACCACGTAAAAGCTCCATAAATGTTGCTTGGAACCGTTCTGCTCCAACGATTGTATTATAGCTTCCTGTTTCAATTTTTTTACGCAAGATATCTTCATCGCTCAGTCCGGCAAGCTCATCATTCTTCCTGAGCACCATCGCAAGCGTCACACCAAAAGCATATACATCATCACTGAGGGATCCAGTGCCACGCCCGAGAGGCTCTGCCAAGGCCTTATTAATCGGTAAAAAAACAGATGGTTGCGTACTGTTCGCATGAACAGAAAGACCATCCCCTAAAATAACCGGTTTATTTTTATCCACGCCGGCATAAAAAATATTCGAAGGCCTGATCGAGCCATGATAAAAGCTACGCTCTGACATTTCCTTGAGCATACGAGCCATCGGAACAACGAAAAAATTCGTAACATCAGGCTGTCGCCATTGTGATTTGCTAAATTCGCCCTTCTTAACAAGACACTCGCCTAAACCGCCTTGATACAGGAATATATAATGCTGCTTCCCCCCCGCAGGCGGCCAACGCAAAACACCGGAACCAACCAAACGCAGCAACGATGTATCAGCTAACCCAGTATAAGTATCGATTTGTGACCAGCGCGGTAATTGCGCAATATCCGCAACAATCGCTATAAATTTCTTGGAACGATCACGGTTATCTATGGCTTCATACGCGTAAGACCGTCCATTATCATAATCAGATAAACGCCTTGCCGTGTTAATCGACATAAACTTACCAAAGGAGACCATGCCGCCTCTGGTTTGTGGAACAGATTCATCATCATCAAAATCAGACACAACGCCCTCCCCTCAATAATAAGAAAGAAGAAAACCATTCCGTAGGCAATAGACTGTGTTTTCTGACAAGCATCATTCCGGCAACATCCTGTTACGTAATGCCTTTGAGTCTAATGCGGATAGCAAAAAAAGTAAAACGGCATGTACCAACAATACCGTTTTATTCAGAACCTTAATGTGCGCTAAATTATTGTATTACTTTATTAATCCACGAACGGATCACGCATTAAAATGGTGTCATCACGCTCAGGACTAGTGGACAACATGCTCACAGGTGCACCAATCAACTCTTCAATATGACGTGCATATTTCACGGCTGCCGCAGGTAAATCACCCCAAGAACGAGCGCCATAGGTGCTCTCACTCCACCCTTCCATGGTCTCATAGATCGGCTCAACCGCGTCTTGGTCGGCTTGTGATGCAGGGAAATAATTTATTTCCTCACCGTTCAACTTATAACCAACACAGATTTTGATTTCCTCCAAACCATCAAGTACATCAAGCTTGGTCAGCGCGATACCGTGAATACCATTCACGCGCACCGATTGACGCACCATTACCGCATCAAACCAACCACAACGACGCTTACGGCCTGTGACTGTGCCAAATTCCTTACCTTTTTCGCCAAGGAATTGTCCAATCTCATTATCTTGCTCTGTCGGGAACGGCCCTGTACCCACACGCGTGGTATAGGCTTTGGTAATCCCCAGAACGTAATGCAATGCGTCCACGCCCATACCAGACCCAATCGCCGCCTGCGCAGCCACTGTGTTGGATGACGTTACGAACGGATATGTGCCGTGATCAATATCAAGCATTGTCCCTTGCGCGCCTTCGAATAAAATCTTTTTGCCCGCCGTGCGCGCACGATCCAAATCACGCCAAACAACGCCTGCATATTTCAGCATATCATCAGCAATCTCGAGAAGCTTTTCATACATCTCGTTTGCATCAACAGTTTCTGCGCCCATCCCCTTCAGAAGGATATTGTGATGAAGCATCATCTTACTTACTTTTTCCTTCAGCAATTCAGGATGACGAAGATCACACACGCGAATACCACGGCGCGCCACCTTATCTTCATAACATGGTCCGATACCGCGCTTTGTTGTGCCTAATTTCGCATCGCCACGTGTCAATTCTAATGCCTGATCCAATGCCTGATGCACGGGCAGAATAAGGTTCGCATTTTCTGCAATCACGAAATTTTCAGGCGTAATCTTAACGCCCTGCTCTTTGATCATTGTAATTTCCTTAAGCAACGCCCACGGACTGATCACAACGCCGTTACCAATCATCGAAACCTTGCCTTCGCGCACCACACCGGATGGCAAAAGGTTAAGCTTGTAAACCGCACCATCAATTACAAGTGTGTGTCCGGCATTGTGCCCGCCCTGAAAACGCACAACGACATCCGCGCGCGAGGACAACCAGTCAACGATTTTACCTTTTCCTTCATCACCCCACTGGGATCCTATAACGACTACATTACTCATGGTTAAACCTCGCTTTTGCGTTCAATAATTTATGATAATTTCTCAACAGTTCCATTTTTGTAAATATGACTGCATCCCTCAGAAGACTGACTATTGGCTGTGCCACGCACAATAATATGCCCGTCTTCCTGTAATTTTTTAATCTCGCTCCACGGCGTGCCTGCGGGCACGAACACGGCCTCTATTGCCGCTGGCGCGCGTGTGAATTTGGAAATCGTATCCATATAAAGGGTAAATCCGCGCGCAGTCTCATGCTCGGCTTTTTGTCCGAAATGGATATCATACGAACCGCCGCGCCCCAATTCACCGCTTGATGTCGCAGAGAACAGCGTAAACCCGAAGGCTTTGTGATATTCAAATCCTTTTTGCTCAATCAAATCAATACTCAGACTAACGTCATCAATTCCCAAATCCTTAAGTGCACTTTCGATGCCGTCACATAACGCCTTTAACCCCGCTATATGGTGTTTAATATCGGCTTCAAAATCAATATTACTGAGCGTTGTAAGTGCCTTTTCTGCATCACCAGATACGTCCATAGCTTTTGCTATAAGCTCGGCTTGGGGTGACGATAATGCTTTTAAAGCAGCGACATCACGTTGCTCTACGGCTTTCGCCGCTTTTTCCTGATCATCTTCCGGGATATATTTCATCAAAGATGCCACAAAGCCCGGCACGGTGAGATCAAGCGTAATATCTTTAAGACCAAGTGCTTTAAGGCCAAGCAAAGACAGTACACAAATTTCAACATCTGCATGTGATTCGTCTATATTTTGCACAAGCTCGCACCCGACTTGTGTAAATTGACGCTCCGTGCGCATCTGGCTACCACGTGTACGCAACGCATCATTGGCGTAGGTCAGGCGCAAGGGACGCGGTTCACTCCCCAAACGTGAGGATACAATACGCGCGACTTGCGCGGTAATATCGGAACGCACACCAAGCATACGATGCGACATAGGGTCCATCAGACGAAAAGTCTCTGAAGCCAAGCCCTCACCCGGTCCGGGTGCCAATAAACTATCTTCAAATTCAAATATCGGGGGTTTAATACGGCGATACCCAAAAGAACGAAATGTCTCCATGAGTACAGTTATAGAGTTCGCTTCCCCTTCCGCATCAGGGGGCAAAATATCAACAAATCCATTCGGCAGCAAAGCCAAACTCTCGTCCGTTTTGCTCATAAGCATAAAACTCGTTTCATTTATTCAGACTCTTGTTACGAAGCCGAGGGGAGACTAGCCCACGCGCGCGACTTTTTCAATGACTTCGCACAAATCATTTACGATTGTTCCAACCAGATCGGAATCATCGCCTTCTGCCATGACACGTATCACAGGCTCCGTTCCGGATGCCCGCACAAGCACGCGCCCGGATCCGTTAAATCGCTTCTGCGCACCCTCTATTTCGTTTCGAACCGTATCGGTACCAAGGGGACTTTCCCCAGAATATGTAACGTTTTTAAGTACTTGCGGTAACGCAGAGAACATATTCAATGCTTCGCTAGCAGGCTTATCTTGATGTTTTATCAAATTTAAAACCTGTAAAGCAGCCAGCAACCCGTCTCCTGTCGTGGCAAAATCACGTAAAACCAAGTGGCCTGATTGTTCCCCACCAAGGTTATACCCATGTGCGCGCATATGTTCCATGACATATCGATCGCCAACGGCAGTACGGATGAGTTCCAAATCATTGGCCTGCATTAAACGCTCCAGCCCAAGATTCGACATCACCGTGGAGACTAGCCCCCCACCCCTGAGAGTTTCCTGATTCTTCATCCAAAGTGCAAGCGCGCCCATCAGTTGATCGCCGTCAATCTTATTGCCTTTTTCATCCACCATAATCAGGCGGTCAGCATCCCCATCAAGGGCAATGCCAATATCTGCGCCATTATCAACCACAGCTTCTTGCAACTTCCCTGTCTCCGTTGCACCATAACCATCATTAATGTTACGCCCATCAGGTGTGTTCCCGATTGAAATAACATCCGCTTCCATTTCCCACAGAACCTGCGGGGCAACCTTATAGGCCGCACCATTTGCACAATCGACAACAACCTTTAAACCCTCAAGAGAGCCACGCTGTGGAATCGAGCGTTTAAGTGATTCAATATACCGCCCTAACGCATCATCCAAGCGATTCGCCTTACCTAAATCCTCAGGTGCAACAAGCTCACCACTTAAATCTTGATCAATTTTATCTTCAATCCGTGCTTCGATCTCATCGGCGAGCTTATACCCGTCAGGGCCAAAAAGCTTAATACCGTTATCCTGATATGGATTGTGGGATGCAGAAATCATCACCCCAACATCCGCGCGCAAAGACCGCGTTAGTTTGGCAATACCGGGCGTTGGTATCGGCCCAACCAATATGACATCCATCCCCATCGAAATAAATCCCGCGCTCATGGCTTGTTCCAACATGTAGCCAGAAAGCCTTGTGTCTTTTCCGATGACCACACGATCCATATGCTTACCGCCGCGCGCCTTACGCAATACGCTCGCCGTAGCCATCGCAACCCTCAGTACCATGTCAGACGTCATCGGGTGTGAGTTGGCTTTGCCGCGGATACCATCAGTGCCGAAATATTTTTTCTTGCTTTTACCTGCGTTTTCTAATTTCATAAGGCGACTCTATGCACGGAAATGCGGTTTTACAATAGAGAAAATTGAATTTTATAATCAAATGGTTATATATAGGTCTACCTTTAAGCATAAAGGCCGTAACAAAGATAACATAAGCAATATTGGTTGATCATGAAAAAACAAACATCTTTTCGTAAGCTAGGCATCTTCAAATTCTTGTTGGTATTAGGTTCCATCCCCTTTCTAACCGCATGTATTGAAGATAAAGCACCACCAGTGCAGGATACGCGCCCAACCATGCGTATTTTATTTGTCGGCAATGATTACACTTTAGCGAATTACATGATCTACATGGTGCAAGCCATGGCACAAAATGACCCAACTTCCAGTTTCCAAATTGAAGTTACAGCGCATGCTGCGCCTGGTGTTTCCCTTGCACAGTTGTGGAATAATCCGGCAACAAAAGATGTTTTAACCAATAGCTCTTGGGATTATGTTGTTCTACAACCACACAATATGTGGGCATCAAGCGATGGTAGCGTTTATCTTACGCGTCAGGCTATATCCGTATGGAGCAATCAGGTAAAAGCACTAGGTGCACAACCAGTCCTGTTTATGACATGGCCATTAGAAGCAACGCATTCCTCATATACAGATCCAAAACTTCCTAGCCTCAAAAACTATAAAAACATGCACCGTTTGATAAGAGGCTACTCCAAAGCTTTGTCTAATAAATACGGTATGTTTACTGTGCCTGTGGGGGACTACTGGATGTATGCAGTAACTGGTGATTCAAAATTACAGTTTTACGCGCCTGACCGTTCAACGCCTACAGTTGAGGGCTCATATTTGACAGCATTGGTTTTTTATAAGATGTTAATAGATAGTACTTTGGAAGATATCGCGTACGTTCCTGAGGGCATGACGCCAGAAACTCAGGCTGAACTCATCTCGATAGCATCCACAAAGCTAGAATGATAAAAAACCAGAGAACGCTTGAGTAGAAATTGAATACAACCAATATTTTCACAATGAATAACGAGCCAACCTTGCACTTTACCGATGATGATCCGGAACCGGTAACGGCCCATGACAGGGGTAGCTTACTGATTTTCACTGGCCCGCATAACGGGCACGCTGTTCCCGCGTGCTTGCCTGAATGCTTAGGCACCAAAGCCGACTGGTTTAGCAAAGCGCATGAGGCTGCTGACCTTCACATGGACAGTCTATTTAAATCCATGATGACAACCATGCCGGACACAAGTTTTATTTACGGAAATTATTCCAGATTAGTGTGTGATTTAAACGCGAGGCCGGAAAGCGCTATAACATTGCATTCTTCGGAATATAAAGACATTAAAATCCCGAATAATCAGCCTGATCAGTGTTGTGATAACCAAAAAGAGCGTCGACTGAACGCACTTTACCACCCCTATCACAACACAAAAGCAGCGATGATTGATCGTGCCAGAGCCAATAATAATGGCGGTGTTATCGTATTAGATATGCATAGCTTCACCCCCACATGGGTAGAAAAACAACGTGACGTTGAAATTGGGACATTACGGAGTGAAAGAACACCATTGTCTGAAGCTTTGGAGGCTTATCTCAAAGACCAAAGCGAATATCATTTTATATCAGGTGAGCCATACCGTGTTTCTGAAAGATCTCATAACGCAGCATCACGCATTTCGGAGAAAAACGATTTACAATATCTTGGGCTTGAAATACGTAATGATTTGATCTCAACACCTGAGGGGCTCGCAAAAATGGCCGCCTTTGTGCAAGGTTGTGTGGACCATTTGCTATCTCACCCAAACCTAGCACAACTCATAGCACCCAAATCCGGGGTTATAAAAAAACAGATGGAAGATGCTCCATCTGTTTCATAATTTAATTAATTGAATTAATTTTTTTTACGCTGGCACACTACTACCACCGCCCTTAGGCACTGATCCACCACCGCTTGGCACTGATGATCTTGGCGGCGTATCCGCATGATCATCGTCCGGATCGTCACGAAGAATAGGTTCCCCACGCAGAAGTGCCTTAATTTCATCACCTGAAAGCAATTCATATTCAAGCAATGCCTGAGCAATTGTATGAAGATCATCGATGTTCTCAGTGATAACCTTCATGGCCTTATCATACCCCTCATCGATAAAACGACGTACTTCCGTGTCAATTTTATTGGACATCGCACTAGAGATACGGCGTTTGTCGTAGCTGCTCGGATCATCGCCAAAATTGACCATGCCGATTTCATCACTCAAGCCCCATTCCATAACCATAGCTCTCGCCATCTGACTGACTTGCTGAATATCACCGGATGCACCGTTCGTTACATATTCCTTACCGAAGATCACTTCCTCTGCAACACGTCCGCCCATACCAACTGAAAGGTTTGCACGCATTTTAGCAAGAGAATAACTATAGCGATCCCCCTCCGGCAGGCGCATCACCATCCCGAGCGCACGGCCACGCGGTACAATCGTTGCCTTATGAATAGGATCAGACTCAGGTTCATGCAGAGTAACAAGAGCATGACCGGCCTCATGATAAGCAGTAAGCTTTTTCTCATCTTCACTCATCGCCATAGAACGACGCTCCGCGCCCATCATGACCTTATCCTTGGCTTCTTCTAGATCATCCATACCAATCACGCGTTTATTTTTACGTGCGGCCATCAACGCAGCCTCATTTACAAGGTTTGCAAGCTCCGCACCTGAAAACCCAGGTGTTCCGCGGGCAATAATCGACGCATCGACATTATTCGCAAGCGGCACTTTACGCATGTGAACCTCAAGAATTTTCTCCCGTCCCTTCACATCCGGCAATGGCACTGTGATCTGACGGTCAAAACGACCGGGACGCAACAACGCAGGATCAAGAACATCAGGTCTGTTTGTCGCAGCCAGAATAATCACGCCTTCAGTTGCATCAAATCCGTCCATCTCAACAAGCATTTGGTTCAATGTCTGTTCGCGCTCATCGTTTCCGCCGCCATATCCAGCGCCACGGTGACGACCAACCGCATCGATCTCATCGATGAAGATAATACATGGCGCGTTCTTACGCCCCTGCTCGAACATATCACGTACACGACTGGCACCGACACCAACGAACATTTCAACAAAATCCGAACCGGAAATCGTGAAGAACGGCACACCAGCCTCCCCCGCTACGGCGCGGGCAACCAATGTCTTACCAGTACCTGGCGCACCAACAAGCAACGCACCTTTTGGTATATTACCACCAAGACGTTGGAATTTTTGAGGGTCTTTCAAGAACTCAACAACTTCTTCAAGCTCTTGCTTAGCCTCTTCAATACCGGCAACATCATCGAACGTTACTTTGCCTTGCTTTTCCGTTAGCATTTTCGCACGGGACTTACCAAAGCCCATGGCACCGCCACCGCCCTTACCGTTCATCTGGCGCATAACAAACAACCAGAACCCGATCAAAAGAAGGATAGGTGCAAAATTCAATAAGATATAACCAATACCGATAGATGGCGGATCAGGCTCCTCCGCTTTAATAACAACGGCTGTGTTCATTAAGCGATCAACTACATTTTCTTCGGGCGGAACTTTGGTTATAAAATTACCACCTTCACCGGAATACGTCCCATGAACCTCATCACCTTTAATGATGACTTCTGTCACTTGTCCCTTTTGGGATTGTGTCATAAATTCGCTATAGCTTAACTCTTGACCATTTCCTGCCACGCCTTGCTGCGCTTCTTTTGCAACATTCAGAAGCAAAATAATGACGAGGGCAATCGCCAACCAAAAAACCAGATTTTTATTTGTTTTATTCATAATCTATCCTGATTGTTAAACTAAAATCGTACCTGATACTGAAACTGTGAAACCAAGTGTAGTTTAAATCCGTTAATAATACCCAAACCTAACGCACTTTACGGGTATAAATAAAGCGTTTTTATCTAATCCTTATGCTCACGGCTAAGTTCGAGCGTAGCTTGATCTTTGTTACATTCAAAGACCACTCCCCCTAAAGTTCGCTTCCTGAAGCTTTTGGGTTTCATTAAATCTTCACATAAATTCTCGGCGCGTTCTAATCTTACGCCATAATCCCTCTCGGGCGACAGCTCTGCCATGGCCTTTAAAACCACCCGCAAGACAATCTCAAATGGATTGGTACGCAACAAATCAAAATTCAATACGATGCGATCTTTATCTTTTCTTGATCTGGCATTTTTATATTCTTTTTCAACAACATAATCCATGACCTCACGCGCCCTTAAAAGACGTTTTGCGGTGACTGCCAGACGTTTGGATGTTAACCCCTCAACGGATAAAACATCCATGGATTTGCGCAACCGCACGCGCGCATAATCATCCGATTCATTAGATGGGTCATTGATGAAATCAATGTTATGGCCTTCACAATAATCAATAATCTCTGACTTTTGCATATCCAGAAACGGACGGCATAAAATAATATCATCACGCGCACCAATATGCGGCATTCCACCAAGGCCATCTAAACCACTGCCCTTGGCAAGACGAAACAAAAAGGTTTCCGCTTGATCATCCATGTGATGCCCAAGAAATAAATGCGACAGATTATGATCGCGCATGTAATCCCCCATTAGATCATATCGCGCATTACGAGCACTTTCCTGAACGCGCGCTGTGGGCTTTTCTTCATGACACCATGTTAAGATATGATGCTGTACGTTTGGCAAAGCATCAAGTGCCTTGGCAACGTACCGTGCTTCCTGCGCTGCCTCTGGGCGCAAACCGTGATCAACACTTAGGGCATGAAGTGTGCTACCTGTCCCCTCAAAGAAATCAGACAGCGCATAGCACAAAGCCATGCTGTCAGATCCGCCCGAGACACCCACAGCAATATCGACATTACTGTCGATCAGATCAGCATAACGCCTTTCCATCACAGCAGAAAAGCGCGCCATAAAGTCATGGTTTTTATTCATGGAAGACAATCTATTGAAAATCTATCGGCGGGACAAGGTCAGCGTGATCGTTTTAAGAGCAGCTTATTTTACTCATTTCCGAATCAGCGCGTTTCAAAACAGGTATGGAAGACTTAGAATAGTCTTTCTTAAGCTGTTTAAAGGCAATACAGGCATCATCTGTTTTGCCCATACCAACCAGTGCCATACCAAGCTTTAGAAGATTGCTCGCGGCTTTTGGGCTTTTGGGATATTTTTGATATCCTTCAGCAAATACACGCGCCGCACGTTCATAATCACCACGCACGTAAAATGTTTCACCGTACCAATATTTCGCATTGGAAATCAGGTCACTCTCAGGATAGTTATTCATAAAACTCGCAAATTCAGATTCCGCGCGCTCGAAGTCACGCGCCTTGATGTATGAATATGCGGTATCGTAAGCCCGCGGCGCGCCACCGGCATTACTGACCGTGCCTGTTGGCGACTTATTCAATGTACCCAATGTCCGGGTATTCTCAGGCGGGTTATACTGAAACGAGCCCCCTCTTGCATCAGGATCATTCGCAGGGGCAACGGCCACTCTGTCCGTATCACTCAACGTTTCTACAACTTTAATGCCCGGGGCATTGCCATTTGACACCATAGAGCCCGACTTAACAGCATCTAATTCACCTTGCGCCTTGTCGAGATCCTCGCGCAGACGGCGGATTTCATATTGTTGTTCTTCCAACTGCCCCGTTAGTCTGCGGATTTCCTGTCTCTTATACACATCTCCGAGCCCACGAGACGTCTGAGTATCT
>CAXHFH010000053.1:0-15244 GCA_964015995.1 uncultured Alphaproteobacteria bacterium | reverse complement strand
CTGATTTCCGCGAATGAAGGCAAGGCCTCTATCGTGGTTGGGGTCACCGATGACTTAACAGGGAAAATCAGCGCGGTTGATTTGGTGCGCGTTGGCTCAGAAGCGTTGGGCGGTAAGGGCGGCGGCGGTCGCCCCGACATGGCACAAGCTGGTGGCCCGAATGCTGATGCTGCTAATGACGCGGTAAGCGCGATAGAGAAGTCATTGGCCGGTTAATTCATACTGTAATCAAATGGTTCGTAATCAAGGGCGGCGATGTCATCTTCGTAATCCATGATCCGTGTACTTTCAATCGATGGCCAATTATTCACATAGTCGGCAATACCGGTTTCGTACGCGCCATCGCGGTGAATTTCGATCATACTTTGGACTGTGCCTAATGTCGCGTGATCCCAACGGGAGGGATGAACGCCTGCATTTTCATAGAGCTCAATTTGTTTGCGGCGTGTTTCGTATAAATCATGCGTCTGCGGATAATAAGTGTTTTGTAGATCTCTGTGTGTGATCTGTATTTCAAATGGCGTATAAAGATGAAGTTTCTTTTGTGGTTGGAATTTCAGCAAGAACCCCATATATCCCCATTTTTTTGGCGTGTCGAACATATCTTTTGGCTGTTTTAGAAAATCAAAATCCGTGCGCGCCAAATCAGTTGAAAATTCGCTGGGGTTTTTTCCGGGGATTATTTTATTTCTGATTTTGGCAATTGTGCGCGGGTCATCAAATAAAATCATAATCCGGCAGCCATCACTGACGGCTTCTATGTGTCCGTTATAATCTGTCGTTGCCTTTTCAATGATGCGCCCTTTGGTTTTGGTTGGGCCAATGAGGCAGTTATATGGATTGTGGTAATCTATATCAACCAAACCGCAGAGGCGCCGCGCTATTCTTGCTGCACTGGATCGTGAATATTCGGCGCGCTTAATAAGGTTATCGGCTCTTTCTCCTAATCGTTTTCCCCAAACATGCTCTGCCATAGTAACTCCAATAGTGTATAATTATAAATTATGCGCTCACTGCAATGCAGGATAGCGGAAAACGCATAACATAAAATACTAATATTCATTATATATCAAGTGTTTTGTCCCTATTTTTTGTTGTTTTTGTATTTATTTTTCTATTGTTTTGTATTTTGTGTTTAATTTCAAAGGAATAGAAATCTGCGATATACGGGCAAATGCATATTTACCCTTGCATCGAGCAATCTGTGCCGATATATAAAAACCACATAAATTTAAGGGTATAAGGATAGAAAAAGAATGGCCATAGAACGTACATTTTCAATTATCAAGCCGGATGCAACACGCCGTAATTTAACAGGCGCGATCAATGCGAAACTGGAAGAAGCAGGATTACGCATCGTCGCTCAAAAACGCATCCACATGAGTAAAGCAAAAGCCGAGGGGTTTTACGCAGTGCATAGCGAACGTCCATTTTTTGGTGAATTGACTGATTTCATGTCATCCGAGCCCGTTGTTGTGCAGGTTCTGGAAGGGGAGAATGCTGTTGCCAAAAACCGTGAGGTTATGGGCGCGACGAACCCGGCTGAAGCTGACGCAGGCACAATTCGTAAAGAATACGCGATTGATATTGGTGAGAATTCCGTTCACGGATCAGACTCATTAGACAATGCGAAAATCGAAATTGAATATTTCTTCAATGAAGATGAAATCGTAGGTTAATCAGTAATTTACTGATCTGCCCATTTTAGAAGTGCTGCCCGTGTTTCATCGTTGGCGGCACTTAATTTTTGTGCCGTCTTTATGGCGTCATCATTTTGCGACAGTTTGGCTGCTTTTTCAATTTTCCCTGCCAGGTCACTGACGTGTTTCATACCAAAATTCCCTGCCATACCTTTAAGTTCATGCGCTCTGGCACCCAAGGCACTAATATTGTTTTCCTCTACATTTGCCTCAAGGTCTTCTATGATTTCTGTAGCTTTTTCCAAGAATCCTTGTAGAAGATTTGTGAACTGATCTTTGCCTAGTGTATCAATAAGGCTCTTGAGCATTTTATGATCAAGCAATTCTACCTGTTCTCTTTCAGCCTCTGTCTTTGTTTCAGTCGGATCAGGATTGTCATCGGGCGTAGGAATTGATGGCTCATCACGGTTCTCTGACATTGTGCGCACCTCAGTCTGTGGTTCTTCTTCGGATGTAGTATCACCGTCTTTGTTTGATGAATGTTGTTGCATCAAATAGCGCTGTATTTCGGTCATTTCGTCATCAGGTGCATCGCGTCTGAAAGCTGGTTTTTTCGTACCTTCTTGCTTTGCTGACTTTTCTGTCATGGGATTAGGTTGTGCAATAACGGTTTTTGTTATTTTTGTTTCTTCGAAAGCGGGATTCTTGTCTTCCTTTTGAACATCTACAGGCGCAGGTGTTGAAACGATTGGCGCAATGCGTTCTTTCTTTTTTATATCCGCTTTGACGGTGTTATCTCTTATAATTGAAGCGTGCCGGTTATTACTATTTTTGACTTTGGAATCAGAGACATAGTGCTCGCGATCATCAAGGCTTAAATCGGTTGCAACATTCTGCAGATTGATCCCTTTATCTTCAGGTTTCTTAGGGGTCGGTAAAGGAGGGGCTTCATGTACTTTGCTTTCGGATTCTTTGATGTCATTTTCGAACTTACCAATAGAGGCATTATAAAGAACTTCATTTAATTGATTGGAATCAATCGGCTTTGCGATAAAGCCATTCATGCCGGCAGCAAAAAAGTCTTCAATATCCTCAAGCATGACATTACCGGTTAGTGCAATTACGGGTGTTTTTGCAATAGTATTATCTGGGTCGGCACGCAACTTTTTCGTTGTATCTAATCCTGATAATCCATCCATCTGAATATCCATTAAAATTAAATCAGGGTGGTGTTCGCGACATAAATCTAACGCCTCCAAACCGTTTGCGGCCATGAATAATGTGTGACCTTGTTGCGTTAGTAGCCCGTCTATGACTTTACGGTTCATCTCGTTATCTTCGGCGACGAGAATACGCATTGGCTTTGTTTTGTGCTGCTCTACATTGTCTGGATCAAAAAAGCTTTGATCATTCAATACATTATTGTTTTCAACGATCATAGGAAGATCAAAGAAGAATGTGCTTCCGTTTTCCGGCGCACTATCAACCTGTATTTTGCCGCCCATGGCTTCGATCAACCTGTACGAAATAGCAAGCCCTAAACCCGTACCGCCGTATTTTCTTGAAATACTGGTCTCTGCTTGTGTGAATGGCGTAAACAGTTTGGTTTGTGCATCGTCTGAAATACCAATACCTGTATCTTTAACTTCGAAACGTACTTTTGTTGTGTCAGTTAATTCAATTGTTGTGACTTTAATCGAGACTTCACCGTCTTCTGTGAATTTTAAACCGTTATTCACAAGATTTAACAGAACTTGGCGTAGACGTGTGGGGTCACCAGATACAACATTCGGTACGTCATCACCGATGTCACTTTTCAGTGCAAGGTTTTTCTGCGAGGCATGGCCAGACATTAAAATAATGATGTCTTGGACAAGTTTATGCAGATCAAAATTGACGGTCTCAACTTCCATACTGCCGCGTTCGATTTTTTCAAAATCCAGAATATCGTTTAATAAAGCCATCATTGTGTCGCCGGATCTGCGGATCGTGTCGACATAATCACTTTGAGTTTTACTCAGGCTGGTTGTTTGCAAAAGCTGAACCATACCCATAATACCGTTCATTGGCGTTCTGATTTCGTGGCTAACGACGGCAAGAAAGGCTGATTTAGCTTGATTGGCTTTGTCCGCTATTTCTTTAGAGTGGCGCATTTCCTCAGTTCTTTTGATTTCACGTTCTCTAAGCTCGGACATCAATTCTCTTTCACGCTCAATAACACGTAAAAGGCGCGCTTGATCAGCGGAATCTTTTGATTTTTGCAGGCGTGCGAGAGAGTGGTCATCGCGTGTTTTGTTTTCTATTTCATTTTTTTTACGCTCGTTTCTATGAATGTTGGCGCGTAAATAAGCGCCCATAAAGCAGAAGGCTTGGAATAGATGTGCATACCAAAAGTAGGTTACGTAGCTGGGTTCAACATATCCCAATGAAATAATCGTGAGCAGCGTGAGCGCTGCGCCTGATGACAGCAGAGCTATGCTGAATAGACACGAGATTGAGGCGGGCTTATCGCTTGTGAAAAAAACGATAGTCGAGAGTAGAGCAAGACATAATCCAATCGTGCTTGTTACGATTAAAAGCCCCATTGTGCTTGCGCTGAATACAAAGATATAAAGCAAAACTGAAGCCGTCATCAAAAGCGTTAGGATGACAAGTGCGATGTTTTCCATCGGCTTTAAATCATAGGTTAGTTTCGCAAAGAACTTTGTAGCGATAACCAGCAACATGAAGCTAGACATATATAACCAGAACAGAACGGCACCGTTAATGATGTTCACAGGTATCGCGTATGCATCGAGATTAAAGAACAAGGCACAAAGCACGGCATAATAAGACAGTAGTGCAATTGAAGCTTTGTTTTTTCCGATATGAAATGATGTTAGGAAAAAGGAAATAATCGCGATGAACAAAAGAGCCGCGATGATGTTTTTTATATTCCCCTGCAATAACATTTGCATATATGTTTTTTGAGCAATGATCTTAGGTGCGAAAACCAAGGGTAAGCCTTTTTCCGGCTCGATCTCTATGACAAAGGTGTTTTGCATATTGGGCTTTATATTAAGGGACAATGCTGAACCTAAGTAAACGTCACTTGTCTCTTTTGAGGACGAGGGAATTGATATGGTTTGTTTTGTGTCATGATTGAGAATACGAATGGTTTTAATCATGCCCATTCTTCCATCCAGCGTATTACCAAAATGCAAAACCCAATCATCGGAATTTGTTTGGTTATAGACAGAAAATAAAATCCAGACAGAATGCTCGGTGTCATCCAGATTTATAATATCGGTTTTAGGCTTTTTTCCGCGAAGCTTCTCATTATGGTTTTTGATAATAATTTCAGAAGTAAGATCTTTATTCTGGTCAATTGTGAGATAGCTATAAGGGGTTATGTTATAGGATGGTTGTTTGCCATCTAATATTAACGTGTTTTGTGATTGTGCGTGCACTGATAACGGATTGCACAGGCACGCCAATACCCACAAGACGCCAACCGCCAACATGCGTAAGCGGTTAGTCTTTATATCAACAAAAATGTTTCGTTCTATAATGGCCATCGGGCCTAGTCTTTCTTCTGAATGAAACGCAGTGATGGTTCTACTCACGCTGCATTATGGGCGTAAATAGTTAAGGCTTTCTTAGAAAAAGACGTTTTTTGCAGTAAATTAGATGTTATTAGGTGAATTTTACGAATGCAAGCGCAAGTAAAGCCAAAATAATGCACGTTGCATAGGTTGCGTATTTCATGCCCACGGTGAAGTGATGCCAAAAATTTTCAGCTTCTTGAATCTGTTCCTTAGTCACTTCGACTGCTTTATGTTCGGCCATGATATATTCCTTATTCTTAACTTTAGGCTGCGATTATAGTAATAAAACTTCCGGCTATATGCCACTCGTTTTTGTTTTTTGTTGCGCGATTAATTTTATCGCTTCGGGGTATATTTCATGCTCTTGCTCTAAAACACGAGCAGCGAGACTATCTGGGGTATCGCCGTTTTTGATAGGTACGCGTCGTTGAGCGATGATCGGTCCGCTGTCTAAATCAGGTATTACAAAATGCACGGTGCAGCCTGCCTCCGTTTTGCCATCACTGATTGCACGTGCGTGTGTGTTTAATCCCTTATAGTCAGGTAGAAGGGATGGGTGGATATTTATCATTTGATCCGGCCATTTTTCAACAAAGGATCCGGTCAGGATGCGCATGAAACCTGCCAGTACGATAAGATCAATCTTGTATTTCTCTAGGCGGCGTTGAATTTCATCTTCGAAGGCTTCACGTGTTTCATAGGCTTTGTGATCAACCATTTCTGTTGAAATGCCAGCTTGCTTTGCGGTATCGAGACCTTCAGAGTTTGGTCTATTACTCAAGACCAGTGAAATTTCAGCCGGAAAATCCGCATCTTCACAAGCAGCCATAATGGATCGCATGTTACTGCCGCGTCCGGATATGAATATTGCCAGTTTTAATTTTTTGATCTCTATGCCCATGACTTTGCACGGTTGAAAATATGAATGGGAATGTCTGATTGTGTTTGTTCTTTAATTTCACCGATTTTATAAACGGTTTCGCCCGTCGAAATCAGTGATTTTTTAATTTTCTCGGCTTGTGCAGCATCACAAATAACAATCATACCAAGGCCGCAATTAAGGGTGCGCGCCAGATCATCATTATCCAGATCGCCTTCCTTTTTTAGCCATTTGAAAATGTCAGGCAAAGGCCAAGATGATGTATCGATGCTTGCCATTAGACCTTCCGGTAAAACGCGCGGAATATTTTCCGTTAGGCCGCCACCTGTGATATGCGCCATGCCTTTAATGGCACTCACACCGTCATCGCTTTTGATCTCCAGCGCTTTTAGCAATGATTTCACGTAAATGCGCGTAGGTGCGAGCAAGGCTTCTAACAATGTTTCTGCCTTATATTGAGTTTGTTTTTCAATGTCTTGGTCTTGATATTTAATCATCGCACCGAACGGACAGGGTACATTGAAATCATGATTGCTGTCGGCGATGATTTTACGCACTAAAGAATAACCGTTTGAGTGGACGCCGTTTGATGCCAATCCCAAAACGACGTTACCTGCTTCAATGTCTTTGCCGGTGATTACGGAATCACGGTTGACTGCGCCAACGGTAAATCCTGCCATGTCATAATCGCCATCCGCATAAAGTCCCGGCATTTCGGCAGTTTCACCACCAATCAGGGCACATCCGGCAATCTCACACCCTTTAGCCACGCCTTCAATAACAGATTGTGCGACATCATTTTCCAGTTTGCCTGTGGCGAAGTAATCAAGAAAGAACAGGGGCTCTGCGCCCTGCACAACCAAATCATTCACACACATGGCAACGGCATCGATGCCGATGGTGTTATGCGTGTTTGATTCGATGGCTATTTTAATTTTTGTACCAACACCATCCGTTGCAGAAACAAGGATAGGGTCTTCATATCCTGCATCTTTTAAATCGAACATTGCGCCAAAACCACCGAGACCCGACATCGTGCCCGATCGGTTTGTGTTTCTGACTGCGGGTTTTATGCGCTCAATCAGGTTGGCTGCTTCGTCAATATCGACGCCTGCCTTCTTATATGCGCTTTCTTTTTTTGGCGGTTTATTGTGCCCTAGCATTGCTTCGAACCTATCCGTTGCTGTTTCATGTTGCTCTTATGCTCTGCTCGTTATAAAACTAAAAGATACATAATTTAAACACTCTATCTCAGGTGCATCATGGGCATACCGCATAAGGCTTTTTTCTGCAAGCGTATAATATTTTCTCTTTTTGTCTTTATGACACTGATTTTGGTGCATACAAAGGCTTACGCCTATGATTCAATCTATGTGGTTGAAGATGTGAATGTTGATGTCACGGCGAATAATTCGGTTGAGGCACAAGGCAAAGCATTCACCAATGCGAAAAGCAAAGCGTTTTCAATTTTAACCGAGCGCATGGTTTCCGAGAAAGATGTGAAAACAGTGCGCAAACCAAATGCTGATGTTATTGCAACAATGATTGATGATTTTGAGGTTAAAAACGAACAAGTTTCCTCTGTTCGTTACGTTGGTGATTTCACATTTCGTTTCAATGAACGCGCTGTCAGTCAGTTCTTCTCTGTGACAGGCGTTCAATACACATCGAAAAGCAGCAAGCCCTTGTTGATTTTGCCGATTTTGCAGGTGCAGGGCAAGAATACCATCTGGTCAGAACGGAATTACTGGATGCAAGCCTGGGCGCGTGCGCGTCTTTCGTCCGGCGTTGTGCCTATTGAAGTGCCGATAGGGGATTTGGACGATATTGGTGATATTGATGATAATGATGCCTTGCGTTATGAGCGTCAAAGCCTTGAGCGTATGTTGATGCGTTATGGTGCGAAGGAGGCCGCGATAATGAT
Source organism: uncultured Alphaproteobacteria bacterium (assembly GCA_964015995.1). GTDB lineage: Bacteria > Pseudomonadota > Alphaproteobacteria > Micavibrionales > Micavibrionaceae > UBA1672. Next base: position 7,213 of record CAXHFH010000053.1, on the reverse strand, counting down.
TGCTGTTCCTGATCCTAAGCTCTCTGGTTTAGCGCCTGAGGACACTGCAAAAGGTCGTTTGCGTATCAGTATATATCGTACAGACCGCGGGCAGGCCGAACGTGTGAGTGACATCGTGGTAGAACCTGAAAATGATGAAACCGTAGCGCAGCTCTATGATCGCAGTGTGTATCAAGGCCATAGATCGTTGCAGCGCGATTGGAAAAATAAAACTTTATCCAGTGCAGCAGATGGGCAAACATATCATGTGCGTTTATTGGTTGGCTCTATCAATGATCTTGTGCGCTCGAAGAATATGCTTGCAACCCTGCCGGGGTTTGGCTCTTTGTCGGTATCATCTCTTAAGCCCGTGGAGGCGCAATTATCATTTGTCTTTCGCGGCGATGAAGAGCGCCTGCGTGCAGCTCTTTCCAGAACGCCATTCTCGCTCAGTGAGGGGTACCAACCGCCGAAGCGATTTGTGAATACGGTGAATGCACCAAGCGTCATGTATGATCTGTATTATAAACAGAAAAAAACACATAACTTCTATCAATCACCACAAGCTGAATCGGCGGCAGGTGGTAGTAATCTTCATACGTTTTAATTGCATGCCTAATTTATAAGGGGGCTTTAGATGAGCGTTAAACCGCTGAAACCATCGACACATATTATATTCTGGGTAGGGGCGATGGTTGCATTTGTCCTGAGTGTTCTGCTGTTTAAGGCGGTTTTGCTGCCATTTGTTATGGGCATCGCGGTGGCGTATTTGCTCAATCCGATCGTCAATAAATTCGGTGATTTGGGAATTGCGCGCGGCCCTGCGGCGCTCATAATCTTATTTAGTTTTATGATCTTTATGCTTGGTTTTATCGGCATCGTATCGCCGATTGTTTACCGTGAATTGGTTCAATTTGGTAAAGATTTGCCTGAATATATTGAAAAATTCTGGCAATTGATGACCCCGGTGACTGCGTTGATCGAACAATATGTCGGCGGTGTTGATAAAGGAAACCTAGAGAACTTACTCAAAGAAAACGCAGGGTCCGCTACCAAGGCCGCTAAGATGATTGTTGAGCATATCGCCGCGGGTGGGCAGGCCGTGATGGATGTGATTTCCGTTGCTGTGTTTATGCCGATTGTCGCTTATTTCATGATGAAGGAATGGCCGATTGTTACGGCGTGGGTGCGTGATTTAATGCCGCGCCATTCTGAAGGCGTGATTATGGGCTTGCTGAAACAGATTGATGAAAAACTCTCGGGCTTTGTACGTGGGCAGATCAGTGTTGCAATGGTGCTCGGTGTTTCTTATGCACTTATGCTCACGCTTGCGGGATTAAAATACGGGTTTTTGATTGGCCTAATGTCTGGCCTGTTGTCGGTGATCCCAATGGTTGGTTCGGCTGTCGGTCTTATCGTTAGTGTCTCTGTGGCATGGTTTCAAATGGGTGAGCCAACCTTTGTTTTGCTTATCGCAGGGATATTCCTTGGTGGACAAGTGATTGAAGGGAATTTCCTGACCCCTAAGTTAGTTGGTGACAGTGTGGGGCTGCATCCGCTTTGGGTATTCTTTGCGCTATTGGCAGGCGGCAGTTTGCTCGGTATTCTGGGGATGTTTCTGGCGGTCCCTGTCGCGGCGGTTGTTGGTGTTTTACTATCATTTGCCTTGCAGAAATATAAAGAAAGCGCATATTATTTAGACAGCGTGGTTGAGGAAAAACCGAAACCAAAGCGAAAAGCTGCTGCTAAAAAAACTAAAAAATCAGCGTCTTCCAAAACGAAAAAAGAAAAAGTAACCGCTAAAAAGACTAAAGCGTAAGGATAGAATGTCGCCCTCATCATTTGCAAATGCACGACAAATTCCGCTTGATCTTGGTTCTCGCCATGCGTTCGGGCGCAGTGATTTCCAGATCGGGAAGTCTAACGCCGCGGCTGTGGGGTGGATTGATCGTTGGCCGGAATGGTCTGCGCCTGTTTTGGTTTTGCAAGGCCCTGCAGCTAGCGGTAAGAGCCATTTGGCAGCAGTGTGGCAGGATATTGCTTCGGCGGCGGTGGTTAATCCGGAAATGCTGACCACGATGCAGGCGGAGGATTTATTCGCCCTTGGTGATGCGCTTGTGCTTGACGGACTTGATCCGTGGCTTGGTGATCGGGATGCAGAAACTGCGTTGTTCCATTTGTACAATATGCTTAAGGAAGAACAAAAAACCATGATGATTACCATGCGTATGGCACCATCATCGGTGGATTTTGTAATTCCTGATTTGGCCTCGCGTTTTCGCGCCGCGCCGTCTGTCAGTATCCACGCGCCTGATGATATGTTACTCGCCTCTGTGCTGATTAAATTATTCAGTGACCGTCAACTGAGCGTCAGTAATGATGTAATCTCTTATTTGCTTCCTCGGATGGAGCGTTCGTTCGCCTCTGCCCGTGATATTGTCGCGCGCGCAGACCAGAAAGCCTTATCCGAAAAACGCCGTATCTCAGTGCCGTTGATGCGTAAAGTTTTGGCAGAAATGTTGGGGTATTGATTCACATCCACCGCGTTGGGCGGGCGGGGGCGTTGTAGTCCATCGGGTTGACGATGGCTGCGAGTGCATTTTCGGCGGGCTGAATATCCGCCCATTTTTCACACACACAGTTCACAACGCTTAAACTGGCCGGGCTGTAGCCTTCCGATAGACGTTGCATCACGGAGTCTGATCCTTGCGCCGCGAGCAGGCGTACAAGTTCGTAAATACTAGGGTTGTGCGCAACGATAAGGATATTATCGTGTTTATCATCGCATTGTTGAATCTCGTACAGATAATCCCCAGCACTGCCGGAATAGAGGATATCAAGTGTTTTCACGTTGCCAGCATCCAAATGCGTTTGTACGCCCTCCAATGTTTCACGCGTACGCCGCGCGGAAGAGCATAAAACCAGATCAGGCGTATAATTGTGATGCTTCATATAGTCGCCGAGGGCTTGCGCATCCTCAATACCTTTTGGTGCAAGGGCGCGGCCTTCATCACCATCAGACATTTCATTCACGGCGATGGCGTGACGTAATAAAAATAGACGTTTTTGTGCGTTAGATCCCATGCCTTAAGGCTCTATTATATTGGTACTTTAATCAATGGGTAATTTTGCAATTTTACCATTTTTCAAGCCAATCGCGAGTTTGCCATGTTTCACGTCGAGAGCTTGCTGGCCAAAGACCTCTCTACGCCAACCTTTCAGAGCAGGAACATCGGCATTATCATCGAGGGCGATTTCTTCCAGATCACTGCTGGAGGCGATGATTTTAGAAGCGACTTCGTTTTCCGTGCTAATAACTTTCAACAGCATTTTTAAAATATCAACGACAGCGATGGCCGTAGGCTGAAGTGATTTTCTTTTCTTGGGCTTTGGCCATGTTTCCTGTGGTGATGACAGAGCGCGTTCTATCGCTTCTAGGAAACGATCACCCATTTTACCTTCTGCCATATCCTTAGATACATTGCGGATTTTGGCGAGTTGCTTTTTGTTTCTTGGTGCTTGTCCGGCCATATCAGCCAGTGCGTCATCCCGCACCACCCATGTTTTGGGGATGTTTCTCTTTTGTGCATGTTGTTCGCGCAGAGCTGCAAGCTCACGTAAAATTGCAAGACTGCGTGGTTTGGGGGATCTGATCTTGATACGCTCCCACGTTTTATATGGATCATTCTCGTATGTTGCGGGGTTACTCAGAATTTTATCTTCTTGTTTCACCCAGTCGGTGCGCTTGCGTTTTTCAAGAACATCTTTCAGATGCAGGTAAATGTCACAAAGATGTGTGACATCACCGAGCGCATAATTGAGCTGTTTATCACTGAGCGGGCGCAAAGACCAATCAGTGAATTGAGAGCTTTTATCGACTTTGCCGCCTGTAATATTGGCAACCAGTTTTTCGTAACTGATAGAATCACCGTAGCCGCACACCATCGCGGCGATTTGTGAATCGAATATTGGCGATGCTACTTCACCTGTCAGGTTATAGAAAATTTCTAAGTCCTGCCGTCCCGCATGGAACACCTTCATAATGGATTCATCACGCAGAAGTGCGAATAGCGGTGATAAATCGATTCCCTCAATCAATGGGTCAATCGCGCGTGCGTCTTTATCAGGGCCGCTGATCTGAACCAAGCAGAGCTTTGGATAATAGGTTTTCTCCCGCAAGAATTCGGTGTCTATGGTGATGAATTCACACGCGGATAGCGTATTACAAAAGGAGGCGATTTCGTCTGATGTTTTGAGTATAGTCATAACGCTCTTACATATTAGAGCTGTATCATACAAGACAATGCGGTTTCGTCTAGTCCCTAAAAGCAACTCAATTTAAAAAATCGGCGTGACTTTGTCGTACCATACGTTATAAAAACAGACTTAACGTAATTAAAGCAGACAAATACAGGATAAAATAATGCACGCCTTTAGAACGCATAAATGTGACGAGTTGAACAAAAGCCATGTTGGTGAAACGGTGAAATTATCTGGTTGGATACATCGTATTTATGATTTGGGCGGGGTGTTGTTCATTATTGTGCGTGATACGCACGGGATCACCCAATGTATTGTTGAAGAAAATTCCCCACTTATGGAGAGTTTAAGCAATTGGCGCGTTGAATCCGTGGTGACAATTATTGGTAAGGTACGTGAACGTTCCAGCGATACAATTAATACGAAAATGAAAACCGGCGAGATTGAGATTTATATCGATGAGGCTGAAGTGCAATCCGCTGCTGATGTTATTCCGTTTCAGGTCTATGAAGATGATGGTGCAGGAGAAGATATTCGTTTGCGTTATCGTTATCTGGATTTGCGCCGTGAAGGCATGCAGAAGAAAATCCGTCTGCGTAACGATGTGATTGCCACGATGCGTCAAAAAATGCACGGACAAGGCTTTCAGGAATTTCAAACCCCTATCTTAACGGCAAGCTCACCGGAAGGTGCACGCGATTATCTTGTGCCGTCACGTTTGCATCCGGGAAAGTTTTACGCTCTACCGCAAGCACCGCAACAATTTAAACAGCTTTTGATGATGAGTGGATTTGATAAATATTTCCAAATTGCGCCGTGTTTTCGTGATGAAGATGGCCGCGCCGACCGCTTGGCAGAATTTTATCAACTTGATGTCGAGATGAGCTTTGTGACGCAAGATGACGTTCACAACACCGTTCAGCCTGTGATTGAAGGCATATTTGAAGAATTCTCAGGCTTTACGGGTGAGAAACGTGACGTGATCTGGTGTGATTCCATTCCTTATAAAGAGGCAATGTTGAAATATGGATCTGACAAGCCGGACTTGCGTAACCCGCTAGAGATCGTCGATGTCACTGAAGTATTCGCCCGTGATGATGTGGAATTTAAGGCGTTTAAAGGCGTGATTGCAAAAGGCGGCGTTGTCCGCGCGATTCGCGCACCGAAAGTATCCGATCAACCGCGCAGCTTCTTTGATAAGCTTAATGCATGGGCGCAAGGTGAAGGTGCGCCTGGTTTGGGTTATGTATTGTTTGCTGATGGTGAGGGCAAAGGCCCAATTGCTAAATTCATTCCCGAAGCCGCACAAACCGCCATTAAAGAAATTTCAGGTTGCGAAGACGGCGATGCAATCTTCTTCATCTGTAATCAGGAATTACCCGCCGCGAAATTCGCAGGTGCGGCGCGTGATGCAATATGTGATGCATTGCCCGAAGGGCATGAGGCCGCGCGTGAGAAAGGCGTTTATAAGCTCTGCTGGATTATTGATTTCCCGATGTATGAATTTGATGAAAACCAACAAAAAATTGATTTCTCTCATAATCCGTTTTCAATGCCGCAGGGCGGAATGGCTGATTTAGACAATAAAGACCCGCTCGATATATACGCATGGCAATATGATTGCGTGTGTAATGGGTTTGAGCTGGCCTCTGGTGCGATCCGTAATCACAAGCCGGAAATCATGGAAAAGGCGTTCGGCATTGCCGGATATGATAAGGATGTTCTGGAAGCCGAATTTGGCGGTATGCTCAACGCCATGCGCTATGGCGCGCCGCCGCACGGTGGTCTGGCCTTTGGTGTTGACCGCATTATCATGTTGCTCGCCGACGAGCCGAACTTACGTGAAGTGTACGCGTTTGTTATGAACGGTCAGTATGAAGACCAAATGATGCAAGCGCCATCGGAAGTGGGTGTGGAACAACTTAAGGATTTACATCTAAAGGTTAATCTACCAAAGAAATTAACCGACGCGGCATAAGGCATTTTCTTTGTGTGAAACTTGACAGTAGGGGCGTAGTTTGTACGATACTACTACATCTTAAATTATAGTTATGGAGAATGAATTATGAGTGACCCTACACAAGGTAGTACAGCTTGGTATGAAGAAGCTGCAGGTAAGTTGAAGGCATTTACAAATGAAGTGCAAGAGCGCAGAGATGGTTTGAGATCAGATGATGCTGCGGTTAAGGCTACAGCGGAGGGTGCGCAAGAGCTTCCGGATCATATCCGCCAGCGAGAGAAACATACGATTGAAAGTGATGCTAGCCTAGGTTAACGGTCAGTAGTACATAAATGAATTAAATGGTCGGGTTTTCCGGCCATTTTTTATGAATTCTTTTTGTGTTTCAAAGCAGGGATGTAAGGTTTTAAAAAACCGATTATTTTTGCAACCACACTGCCCATTATCAAGCCGAAGACGGCACTGATGCTTGCCCCGAAGCACCATTTTATAATCCCCTCCAGATGTAAGGCGTGGGTTAGATGTTCCAGCTCATGATGCAGGAATGGGATGGAGTGGATAATGATTCCTCCACCAACCCAGAGCATTGCAGCGGTGCCGATACCACCGATAATTTTTAGAAAGGCGGGCATGGCCTTGATAATTTTTTTACCCGTTTTACGGGTCAATTCATACTCGCCGTATTTTGCAAGGTGCGCGCCAAAGTCATCAGCCTTAACGATGAGGGCAACCGCACCGTAAACACCGCACGTAATACCAACGGCAATAACCAATAGCACCGCGGCTTGAATAAATAGGGGCGTGTCAGCCACCACAGCGTATGAGATCGCAACAATTTCTGCGGAGAGGATAAAATCTGTTCTTATCGCGCCGGATGTTCTTTGTTTTTCCAGTTCTTCCGGTGTGATCGTAGGAAGTTTTTCAGGGTTTTCTTTGATCTCTTTATATTTATCTTTATGAAACATTTTGTGCACAACATCATGCACTTTTTCGTAGCCTTCATAGGATAGATAT
>CAXHFH010000052.1:0-15274 GCA_964015995.1 uncultured Alphaproteobacteria bacterium | reverse complement strand
TACTCAGACGTCTCGTGGGCTCGGAGATGTGTATAAGAGACAGGGCATACAGTGTACCTGATTTTTGTACGCCTTCCGATAGAGCGTGACGCAGCGCCCAGAGCTTTTCAGGGGATCCGACAAGAGCATTTTCTAAGGGGGTGCGGCTGTCTTCCCAGATTTGGCCCAGAATGTTCTCAAGTACATCATTCAGGCTTTGTTCGCCGTCGCGCTCGGGCCAGTCGCGGCTGATTTCCAATAAAATGGCGTAATCAGGTATAGGGTCTTTTCCAAATGGCGATGATAAAGATGGCGTATGTTTGAGGGCGGCCTTTATGGCATTGCCTGACATGCCTTCAAACGCGCTTAAGTAAACGCCACACTTCTGCTCTAAGCTTATTAAAATGGCGTTGATGTCTCGCTTATTGTTCGGGATTAACAAAGCCGTTGCCGTTTGTTTGGGGATAGGGGACAGCAATAATACGGCCTCGGTTATCACTCCGAATAAACCCGCGGTGCCGATGAAAAATTGTTTTATGTCCAAGCCTGTATTGTTCTTATGAAGTGGTATCATCATATCAACAATCGTACCGTTTTTATCGGCGAGCACGGCCTTAAGTCCCAGAACATTTTCACGCACGCCGCGATATTTCAAAAAGCGTGAGCCGCCTGTGTTGGTTGCAATCATCCCGCCAATACAGGGGTCTGCACTGATGTCGATGGGGAATTGAAGATCGTGATCTTCTAAGGTTTCGTTGATTTTGGATAAGTGCGCCCCTGCCTGAACACGTACGGAGCCATTCACCGGATCAATATCTTCAATGTCGTTCATACGCTCAAAGCTTAAGATAACCTGTGTCCCGCTATCATCGGGAGAGGAGGCCGCAACAAGTCCTGTATTTCCTGATTGCGGAATAAGATGAATTTTGCGGCGTGCGCAATAGGATACTATTTTGGAAACGGCTTCGGTCGTGCGTGGGCGTAAAACAGCGGCGGCTGTGCCTGAATCTCCGCGCCAGCCTTGTTCATAGCGTTCAAGCTCTTTTGGTTCGGTAATGACACCATTATCACCGAGCCAACCCTGAAATATATTTAAATCATGCGTATTCATGGGGGGTAGTGTAATATTGATACGCAAAAAAATCTACAGAATAGACACAGCGTCGGGAATTACCCGCCTTTGAGCTGTTTCATTTTCTTTTTGAAAAATACGCGTGGGTGAATTTCACCATTCTTTTCTTCATATTTTTCGTAATATTGTTGATGGTAATCTTCACCAAGCCAGAATGTCGTGGCGGGACTAACCTTCGTCACAACCTTTGTGCCATATATGTTTCGGTTATCAACGGATTTAATGAGATTCTCTGCAATCTTTTTTTGCTCATCATCGTGATAGAAGATGGCAGAACGATATTGCGTGCCAACGTCGACGCCTTGGCGGTTTAACTGCGTTGGGTCGTGGGCTTTCGTCAAGAAAAACTCAATCAATGCGGTGTATGTTATCTTTTTCGGATCATAGGTAATCTCTACCGCTTCTGCGTGTCCTGTCGTGCCTGTTGTGATATCTTGGTATGTGGGGTTTTCAGTTTTTCCGCCGATATATCCCACGCGCGTGTGTAAAATGCCGGGTAAAACACGAAATTCGCTCTCTACACACCAAAAACACCCCCCTGCAACGGTCGCAATGGGGTAACCTTCGGGTTTTTCGGGCATTAAATCATTGCTTTTGACCTCTAATGTGCCCTCAATCGCGTGTGTTACAGGGCTCAGTGAAAAAAATGCTAGGGTAACAAGGCTTGTTAAGAGTATAATCAAGGATGTTATTCGCATAATACTGATTTCCCGTGTGTTTGTTTTTTGCTGTGTTTAAACATATTATCCTAGTAAGGCATTCGTAAGGTTTCGTGGAAATGTTTCTTTGGAATACAAAAAAACTAAATTATGAAGATCGACCCAAGGGCGTCGAGCCTTATATGCTGTTGCTTCATTATACGGGCATGGAAAGCATGGAGGCCGCGAAAGAGCGTTTGTCTGATCCTGAGGGGCCTGTTAGCGCGCACTATCTTATTGATGAAGATGGCACTGTTTTTGATCTCGTGCCCGAAGATAAGCGGGCATGGCATGCCGGCGTATCATTCTGGGATCATGAATCAGACATTAATTCGGTTTCGATCGGTATTGAGATTGTAAATCCCGGCCATGAATTTGGGTACAGGCCCTTCCCGGAAGTGCAAATGCAAGCTGTGTTGAAGCTATGCCAAGATATTCAGGGGCGTTATGATATCACGCATGTATTGGGGCATTCAGACGTATCACCAGAGCGTAAACAAGATCCCGGCGAGATATTTGAATGGCAATGGCTCGCGGAGCAGGGGGTTGGTATATGGCCCGATCCGACGGAAGAGGAAGAAGAAAAAGCAAAAAAGCTCGCGATTAATGATTTCGAAGTTGAAAAACTGTTCGTCGCTTATGGGTATAATCCTATGGCGGCTTACGTGGATACTGTTACGGCGTTTCACAGGCATTATCTGCCAGAAACCTTTCTCGCCGAAACGGAAGGTGTGGTGCATACTAAAACTGTGGCGCGTTTACTCTCTTTGATCCGCCAGCAAGACTATATTAATGCCGAGGCCATTGATTAAGTTCGAAAATTGTTGATTTTCACATACGTTTGGGCGCATTGTGAGCGCGTCGAAGAAATCGGATGGCCGCTTGTACATTTATGTATGAGAGGAAAGTCCGGGCTTCACGGAAAAACGACGCCGGATAACGTCCGGGCGGGGTATTAAAACCCTGACGGCTAGTGCTGAAGAAAAGTAGACTACCATCTCTTGTAGGTGGAAAAGGTGAGAAGGTGCGGTAAGAGCGCACCGCAGGTCTGGTAACAGGCTTGGCATAGTAAACCCCGTCGGAAGCAAGACCAAATAGGAGTGGCAAGCCGTTCGCGGTAGGTGCTTTTCCGCATCGTCATTCGGGTAGGTCGCAAGAGGTTTGCGGTAACGCACGCCCCAGATGAATGGTCATCGCCTGTTTACAGGTACAGAACCCGGCTTATAGATTTCTTCGACGCTCTTCTTTTTAAAAGAAATTACATGCCTGCGCATAAAAAATGCACTATTATACAAAATTAATGATTATGGAAAAGAGTGTTGTGACGTAAAAAACCGCCGAATATGTCCGGCGGTTTCTCTTTTTCTGTTCTTGTTATTTATTCCCCGTATTCAAAAAAGAGAAACCTAAAACACTCAGTATATTTGTTTTATTTCAATGGTTTCTATTCTTTGTGGGTGGCGAGATACGTATATATAATCGTACCTAAAAACAAGCCACCATTCAGAGCCATAATTAACATCAGTATGTTTATGAACATTGTGTTTCTCCCCACACACAGTATTAACAATGTTTCTAGTAATGATCCATAATTAGCACAGTAATTTCGTAAAATACAAGAAATTTTTTGTAGTTTATAGAGTGGGTTAGTCTAACTGTGCGAAATATAAGGGTTTTTTAATATAAATTTTTTTGTGGCCGTGCATATTTTATGTACTTTTCATCTTTTTTTGGTTTGTTATCTTACCTTTTTCACAGCTTGGGCGTTATTATCCCCAGCTTAATCCACATTTCAGGGTGCTCGCCAATCGCAAAAAATTATTGTTTATGAGGATATTAGGGGCTGTTCTTGTTGACGTTGCGCTCGGTTCCATGATATCCCATATATATCCATATTTTTCCATTTTGGGCTGTGTGGTGGTGTGTTTGTGCGAAGGATTGCGATTGTATGGCATTATTTTTGTCTACATTTACGAATAAGGTCGATCAAAAGGGGCGGGTTTCCGTGCCTGCTTCGTTCCGTACTGCGCTTGGTGATCAATTGGGGCAGGGCATTGTTTTGTTCCGTGCTCATAATCATAACTGCCTTGAGGGGTTTGACTGGGCGAAGATGGATGAGATTGGTGATCGTATGGATCATTATGATTTGTTTTCCGATGCGCAAGATGATCTTGCCACAACAATTTTCGGCCAGAGTGTGCAGTTGTTTCTTGATGGTGACGGGCGTGTGATTATTCCGTCTGATTTATTATCCGCTGTGCAAATTACAGACTCGGCCACTTTTGTTGGTTTGGGGCGGAAGTTTCAAATATGGAATCCGGATCATTTCGAGAGCCGTAAAGACCAGGCGCGTAGTGCAGTGCAGGATCAAAAGCTCACTATTCCAAAACGGGAGGGCGCGTGATGACGGAAATACGTGCGCACTATCCTGTTATGTTGCCGGAAGTGCTTAAGGCGCTTGATCCCCAAGATGGTGAGGTTTACGTCGACGGTACATTCGGCGCGGGCGGGTATTCCCGTGCCATACTTGAGGCTGCTGATTGTACGGTCTATGCGATTGATCGTGATGCTACGGCGCGCGTAAGTGCCGAAGGGCTTGCTAAAGATTATGGTTCTCGGTTTGTGTTTTTACGCGGTTGTTTTGGTGATGTGCGTAAACTTCTTAATGATGAGGGTGTGGAGCGTGTGAACGGTTTTGTGCTGGATATTGGCGTTTCCTCTATGCAAATCGATGAAGGTGAGCGCGGTTTTTCATTTCGGTATGATGGGCCGCTTGATATGCGCATGGATACACATAGTGGACAAACTGCGGCGGATATCGTTAATACGTATGAAGAAGAAGATTTGGCGAATGTGATCTATGAATATGGTGAGGAGCGCAAATCTCGACGTATCGCGAAGGCGATTGTCATGCGGCGCGTTGAAAAATCATTTGAAACTACGTCTGATCTTGCTGATGTTATCCGTTCTGTTATTCCCAAAAAGGGTGGTGATAAAATTGATCCCGCAACGCGTACTTTTCAGGCGTTGCGTATTGCGGTGAATGATGAATTGGGTGAGCTTGATCGCGCGCTGGAATCTTCCGAGTCTATCTTGGCTGATAAAGGGCGTTTGGTCGTTGTGTGTTTCCATTCTCTTGAAGATCGCCGCGTTAAAAAATTCTTGAAAGAAAAGTCTGGCGGTAATGATACGGGCTCTCGTCACATGCCGCAGGTTGAAAATAAATCTTTGGCGACATTTGATTTGCCGATGCGTAATAAGGCGGTAAAGCCTTCAGATCAAGAAATATCTGAAAATCCGAGATCGCGATCTGCAAAGCTCCGTTATGCGTTACGAACAGGAGATGGGGTATGAAGAAATCTCTTTTAAAGTATGGGTTTGTTCTTGTGTTACTTGCGTTGAGCGCTAGTGGGTTGATGCGCGTTAGTCAAAGTGTACAGAAAGTTGAGCGTGATATTGCCGCGACGGATCGTGCGATTGAGCGTGAGCAGGAAAAAATTCGTGTGCTTAGGGCTGAGTGGGCGTATCTGAATAACCCTGCGCGATTGGAATCCTTGGCGTTGGACGCTTTTGGGCTTGATAAGGTTGATATGTCTTCTGTTGTATCAACGCCCAGTTCTATTCCGGAATTAACACCGCCCGCTGGGGAGGCGGGCATGCTTTCTCGTTCTATTCCTATTGCTTATGGCGGTAACAATGAGGGGTCGGAATAATGTGGCGGCATGCGCGACATAGATCAATCGTGATTGAGGGAGAGCGCCAGTGCGCCGTGTCGATGGCGCAAAGTCGTCTCTCGATTTTGGCGGTTTGTTTTATTGTCGCCTATTTGTTGATCGCTGTGCGTTTGATGGATTTGGGTATTGTGCAGGCGCAGATTCTGGCTGATGCCGATGACACTGGTTCTGAAACTGTGGCCGTGAAGGAAATCGCCGCACGCAGGGGGGATATTTTTGACCGTAATGGTTTCTTGGTTGCGAGTAGCTTGAAAACGCCGTCCTTGTTTGTTGATCCATCGATTGTTCTGGATGCGGATCAGCTCGTTCGCGATATTGCTCGTGTTATTCCGGATTTAGATGTTGAAAAAGCCAGTAGTGTTATGAGTGCAAATAATCGCTTTGGCTGGCTTGCGCACAATATTACACCCGCGCAGCAGCAAGCAATTTTAGAAGTTGGTGATCCATCTCTCGGGTTTAAATATCATTATACGCGTGTTTATCCGCAAGGCTCGCTTATGTCGCATATGATCGGATATGCGGATCGTGACGGGCTTGGTTTGGCGGGGGCTGAGCGTGGTTTTGATGACATATTAGGGCGCGGCGATAATGTCACTCTATCGATTGATTTGCGTTTGCAGCATGCAGTAAAGCGTGAGGTTTCTCGCGCTATGAGCGAGTTTAATGCAATCGCGGGGGTTGGGCTTATTCTTGATGCGCATAGCGGTGAGATTTTGGCTGGTGTTTCACTACCTGACTTTGATTTGAATAAAGCCGGAAGGGCGACGGATAACCAAACATTTAACCGTCTGACTTTAGGGGTTTATGAGCTTGGCTCTATGTTTAAAATCTTTTCTACGGCTGCGTTGTTGGAGCTTCATAAGGTTGGTATGGATTACACCTTTGATGCGCGTAAGCCGATTAAAGTTGGTTGGCACAAGATTAATGATTATCACGCAGAAAAGCGTATTCTTACTGTTGCCGAAGTGTTTATGTATTCGTCAAATATAGGTAGTGCATTAATGGGCAAGATGGTCGGTGGTAAGGCTTTGCGGTCTTTCTATAAGGATCTTGGCCTTATGGATCCATTGCGTTTTGATATTAAGGAGGTTGGGAAGCCTTTGACACCGCCCGAACCATGGCGCGATGATAGTACTATGACGGCGTCATACGGGCATGGTCTGTCTACAAGCCCCTTGCAGATGAGTACTGCGGTTGCAAGTGTTGTTAATGGCGGTATTTTTGTTCATCCTACGATCAAGAAGAAAGCACCCAAGGCAGGCCTGACAAGCGAGGTTCGCGTCGTATCCGAGGAGACTTCAGAGCAAATTCGAAAACTGTTACGCCTTAATGTGACAGTTGGTACAGGTAAAAAATCTGGCGTTAAGGGTATGGTTGTTGGCGGTAAAACCGGTACGGCTGAAAAAAGCATCGACGGGCGCTATCATCGCGATAAATTGATTTCCTCTTTCGTGGCCGCATTCCCTATGGATGATCCGCGCTACGTTATTATGGTTATGATTGATGAGCCAAAGGGCAATAAGAGCAGTTATGGTTACGCTACGGCGGGCTGGGTTGCTGCGCCTGCTGTGAAGCGCATCGTTGAATCCATGGTTTCCATTCTTGGCTTGCCCGCCGATCGGTACGATCCCGCTACCGATATTTCCCTCGACCTTCTCCCTTATATTCACGATAAGAAAGAAAAGAAGCTTGCCTCATACTAATACGGCATCAAAACTTGGTATTGATCTTTCAGCGTTACGTGGGCTAACGCAGGATAGTCGTGGCGTTGAAAAGGGTTTTTTGTTTGCGGGATTAAAAGGTGAGGCACAAGACGGACGTGTTTATATTCCGGATGCAGTTAAGGTCGGCGCGTCTGTAATTTTAACAGATAAGGATTTTGTTTCTGATGAGATTGGTGCAGCTCAACTCGTAACGTCAGATCATCCGCGAAAAGACTTTAGCCATATCGCAGCAGAATATTTCGCGCAGCAGCCAAAGCACTTGGTTGCCGTAACAGGCACGAACGGTAAAAGTTCGGTTGTGCATTTTGCAGATCAACTCTGGACGGCGATTGGTGATAGTTCTACTTACATAGGTACGTTGAATACCGCTTTGACAACACCTGATCCGGTGTCGCTTTTTAGTACGCTTGCCCAAATGAAACAGGATGGTATCACGCATGTCGCGATGGAAGCGTCCAGTCACGGTTTGGCGCAATGCCGAATGGATGGTGCGGATATAGCCGTGGCAGCCTTTACCAATTTTTCGCAAGATCATCTTGATTACCATGAAGATATGGAAGGGTATTTCTCTGCTAAGGCGAGATTGTTTGAGGAGATATTGCCATTAAGTGGTGTTGCTGTTTTAAATGCCGATATTCCTGAATACCAAACCTTGATCGGCATTTGTAAAAAACGTGGCTTGCGGGTTTTGTCTTATGGAGGGCAGGGTGCAGACATCATATTGCAGCATCGTGAAATATCAGGTGTTTATCAAGATATTACGATAAGCGTCATGGGGCGTTCGTTTGATGTGCGGTTGCCTTTGGTCGGTGCTTTTCAGGTTATGAATGTGCTGTGCGCTTTGGGCTGCGTTGTTGCCGAGGATGTAAAGGATGAGCGGCGCATTAATAAGGCGATTGATGCGCTTGCATCCCTTGATGGTGTTCCCGGACGGTTGCAGCATATCGAAAATGATACCAAAGAGTATCACGCTTATGTTGATTATGCGCATACGCCTGATGCACTAGAAACGGTTTTGAAAGCTCTGCGCCCGCATGTGAAGGGGCGCTTGATTTGTCTGTTTGGTTGCGGCGGAGATCGTGATCAATCAAAACGACCTATTATGGGAGAGATAGCATCACGTTTATCGGACGCTGTCATTATCACAGATGATAACCCGCGTGGAGAAAATCCGGCGAAAATACGTGAACATATTGTGGATGGTATCAATGATGACGCCGAGGGAATTGAAGTTGTGGATGATCGGCAAAAAGCGATTCGCCGCGGCGTGCAATTAATGAATAAAGACGATATTTTGCTTGTTGCTGGTAAGGGCCATGAACAAGGGCAAGTTATCGGCGCAGACATTTTTCCTTTCGATGATGCTTTGGAACTCCGGCAAGCATTCCTTTCTAAAAAAAATCACTAAGCCTAAAGGGTAGAGTAACTATGATTGAAAATAACCGCTATTACTGGTCACATTTGAAGACAAGCTCCGTTACGGTGCGTGTTCAGCCTAAAAAAAGAATGACCGGGGTTATTTTTCGCGTTGGGAATATGATTGATCTTGGTAATAGTGGCCGCCAAACTGTTATGTTGGATCATGTTGATTACCCGAAAACATATGTAACACGCAGGGGGACAGGGGATGTGGCTATACCGTTTCGTATGGGGCATTTTGATTTTGTTTACACGTCTTTACGTAAGCCGGAAATTCGAAATGTGAACAGCTTATTATCGGCCTTATATAAGGACGGTGACGTCGAAAGAATAGTGCCCGATGTTTTATGCCCTGGTGATCTTCTTGTTTTTAAACAGGAAAAAAGCAGTTTACAGATAAAGATGGTTGAAGCGCTGCGCGTTGTAGAGCATCATGTAAAAAAGACAAAAATGGCTGAGCATGCTTTATAACTTATTTGCCGATACGGCACTTTTCTTTGATTTGTTTCGCTCTATCACGTTTCGAACCGGTGGAGCGATCGTTACCTCTCTTGTGGTTTGTTTCTTAATCGCACCGCACATGATCCGTTGGCTGAAGTCTAAACAGGCGGAGGGGCAACCTATTCGTGATGATGGGCCGGAAACTCATTTTAAAAAAGCAGGCACGCCGACAATGGGCGGCTTGATGATCTTGATATCAGTGACGATCAGTACCCTTTTGTGGTCGGACTTAACCAATGTTTATGTCTGGTATACGCTTTTGATTATGTTGGGGTATGGTTTGATTGGCTTTGCTGATGATTATTTGAAACTCACCAAACGTAATACCAAAGGCCTGTCGGGGCGTATTAAAATTCTGGGGCAGTTATTCTTTGGGGCGATTGCCACGGTGGGGATTATGTATGCGCTCCCCGATCATCTCAGTACGCAAATTGCGCCGCCATTTTTTAAAGATGTGTTGATCAATATTTCTTGGTTTTTTGTACCGTGGTCACTGCTTGTTGTTATTGGGGCTTCGAACGCCGTGAATTTAACGGATGGCTTAGACGGTCTGGCGATTGTTCCTGTGGCTATTGCCGCGGGATGCTTCGGTCTTATTGCCTATATGGTTGGCCGCGTTGATTTCTCAGAATATCTTTATTTAAATCATGTCCCCGGATCATCTGAACTTGCGATTATTTGTGGTGCTTTGATTGGTGGGGCCATGGGCTTTCTTTGGTACAATGCACCGCCTGCTGCCATTTTTATGGGCGATACCGGATCGCTCGCCATGGGTGGTCTGCTCGGGATTATATCGGTGATTACCAAGCATGAGATTGTTTTGGCAATCATCGGGGGGCTTTTTGTCCTCGAAACAGTGTCCGTAATTGTTCAGGTCGCTTCGTTTAAATTAACCGGAAAGCGTGTTTTTGCCATGGCGCCATTGCATCATCATTTCGAAAAGAAAGGGTGGTCAGAGCCAACAATCGTGATTAGATTTTGGATCATTGCCGTAATTTTAGCTTTGGTTGGACTCGCGACACTTAAACTGCGATAATGCTCGCTCTTTTTTAATCGAATGCGTGGGGTCATTGAAACATGAGCGAGATTAAAAACTTTGTTGATACATTGAACGGTGAGCCAATCCTTGTTTATGGGTTAGGTAAGTCGGGTGGTGCTGCGGCTAATGCACTTAGTCAGGCGGGTGCACAGGTCGTCATCGGTGATGATAACGCTGATAGTTATAAAAGATTTAGCCACAAGAATATCAGTGAACTTAACATTGAGACTCAGAATTTTTCTGATTTTTGTTTTATGGTTTTATCACCTGGTATTCCTTTAACACATCCCGAACCGCACGATATCGTTAAAAAAGCCAAAGACGCTGAGCTTGATATATTCTGTGATATTGAACTTTTCATGCGGATTTATCCGAATCTAAAAACTATTGGGATCACTGGTACGAATGGTAAATCGACCACCTCTGCTCTAGTCAGTCATGTTCTTAATGAATCTGGCAAAAGCAGTGTTTTTGGCGGTAATATCGGTACGCCTGTGTTTGATTTGGATGTTGAGAAAAAACCGCCAGAATGGCTCGTGTTGGAAATGTCGTCTTTTCAGATCGATTTGTGCCCGACTTTCCGCCCTGATATTGCTGTGATTTTAAACTTAACACCAGATCATATTGATCGTCACGGTTCGATGGAAAATTACGCAGACGTGAAAGAAAAAATTACAGAGCTTGGGCAACAGTCAAGTCAATTGACAGCAATTATATGTAGCGACGATGAGCATACAAAAAAGATATATGATCGCGCGCTTGAAATAGGTCTGCGCAATGTCATTGAAGTCTCTACGTTAAAATCAGCGAATATTTATGTTGATGATTCCGTTTTATATGACGCCAATGATGGTGATGTTAAAACGATAGGGGATTTGTCAAAAATCCCTTCACTTAAGGGCGTTCATAATTACCAAAATGCGGCTTGTGCTTTTGCTGTTGCAAAAACGGCAGGTGTTCCGACCTCTGAAATACTGGGTGGATTAGAAAGTTTTCCCGGCTTGAACCATAGGCAATTTTTGGTGCGTACGATTAACGGGGTCGGATATATTAACGACAGTAAAGCTACGAATGCAGCGTCTACGGCGATGGCATTAGGGTGCCAGAATAATGTTTATTGGATTGTTGGTGGGCGTCAGAAAAAGACGGGCTTAGATGGGCTGGAAGATTTCTTTTCGCACATTAAGCATGCATTTTTAATTGGTGAATCTACCGAAGATTTTGCGAATTGGTTCGATAAATACGGCATGGACTACACACGTTGCTTTACGCTTGATAATGCCCTGAGTAAGGCACACGCTATGGCACAAGAAAATCGCGGGCAGCCGGGTGGAACGGGCGTTGTTTTACTTTCTCCCGCTTGTGCGTCTTTTGATCAATTCAAATCCTTTGAAGAACGCGGTAATCACTTTGCCGACCTTGTGAACGCTATAGAAGAAGAATAACAAAAAGTATGAGTGACACTACACAACCGCAAGCATTCTCCCGTATGGATCAGTCGTTTCTGGGGGCGTGGTGGTGGACGGTGGATCGTACGTTATTAGCATGCGTGTTATCGCTTATGCTTTTTGGCATAGCCCTTGTCGCAAGCGCTAGTCCACCTGTTGCACAAAATATAGGGGCACCGGAATATCATTTCCTGAAAAAGCACATTATTTTCTTAATACCATCAATATTCTTGCTCGTCGGGGTGTCAATGATAACACCGCGTTACGTCTGGCGTTTGGCAAGTGTTATGCTGCTCGGGGCCGTTACTCTTATGGTGATGGTTTTATTTTTTGGGGATGAGGTCAAGGGTGCGCGGCGATGGATTTCCATTTTGGGTTTTTCTGTGCAGCCAAGTGAGTTTTTGAAACCCGCCTTTGCCGTTGTGGCCGCGTGGCTGATTGCCTTACAAAAAAATGTAATTCACAGTGCAGAGCATATCAATAAATCACGCCTTCAAGGCTATCAAATCGCCGTTGCGCTCTATGTTTTCTTGATCATTTTACTGCTTATGCAACCAGACTTGGGTATGACGGTTGTTTTGACCTCTGTGTTTGCCGTGCAAGTTTTTCTGGCGGGGCTTCGTTTTCGTTATTTAGCAATATTGTTTGGCATCGGTGCTGTTGGTTTAACGAGTGCTTATTTCGCATTTCATCACGTTCGTAGCCGTGTTGATCGGTTTTTTAATCCTGAAAGCGGTGATAACTATCAGGTAGAACGTTCTTTAGATGCTATCAAGCAAGGTGGGTTTGCAGGCGTAGGGCCGGGGCAGGGCGTAGAGAAAGTAAACTTGCCGGATGCACATGCTGATTTTATTTTCTCAGTTCTGGTGGAGGAAATGGGGGTTCTGTTCGCCCTGATTTTGATTGGCATATTTATGTATATCATTCTGCGTGGGTTTAGCAGGTTGCAAGAAACACAGGACGTATTCTCTGTATTAGCTGTCGGAGGGTTGCTTGCGATGTTTGGTTTTCAGTCCCTTATTCACATTGGTTCTTCCATCAATCTTTTGCCTGCGAAGGGTATGACATTGCCTTTTATCAGTTATGGCGGATCGTCTTTATTGTCGATGTCGCTTTCAATGGGAATGGTGCTTGCGCTCACAAGGCAGAAAAGCCGTAATTCAATTGCACGGAGTTCTATGTCAATGCGCCGCGCTGTTGCTGAAGGGGAGGCTTCATGAGTAATAAAACAATTTTAATCAGCGCAGGTGGAACCGGCGGACATATGAGCCCTGCGGCCGCGCTCGCGAAGGAACTGATTATACGTGGTCATCGCGTTGAATTAGCGACGGATGATCGTGGACAAAAATATACTAAAATGTTTCCTGATATTCCTGTTCATGTCATTAAATCGGGGACAGCTTTTGCAGGAATCATGGGTAAAATAAAGGGTGGTCTTAACCTAACACTTGGTATTATGAAAGGCCTTGGTGTGGTTCGGCGCATTAAGCCCGATATTGTCGTCGGGTTTGGTGGTTATCCTTGTGTACCTGCGGTATTTGCAGCACAGCTAAAGGGTGTTCCGACAGGCTTGCATGAACAAAATGCGGTTTTAGGCAAGGCCAATAAATTTCTGGCGCGGAAGGCTCGTTTCATTGCTTTATCGCTTATTCCTCAAGGTGAGTTGAAAGGGCGCATGTCGAGAAAAATGGCAGTCACGGGAAATCCTGTTCGTCCTGAGATTATTGCGCTTAAAGATTTGGCTTATCCCGCAATAGCACAAGATGGTGTTATCAATATTCTTGTGATGGGGGGATCACTTGGGGCAACTGTATTTTCAAAAGTAGTGCCCAAGGCATTATCATCTCTGCCTGATCATTTTAAAAAACGTGTTAGGGTTGTGCAGCAATGTCGAGATGTTGATTTGGGTGACGCGCGAGCACTCTACGATGAGGCTGACATTGATGCAGAGCTTGCCTCGTTTTTTGATGATGTCGCCGGAGAGCTTTCCAAGGCACATTTATTCATTGGTAGATCAGGCGCAAGCACAGTTGCGGAGATAAGTATCGCAGGACGCCCCGCAATTTATGTGCCGTACCCTCATCATAAAGACCAACAGCAAAAGAAAAATGCGCAAGGTGTAGCCGATAAAGGCGGCGCATGGATTATGAATGAAAATCAATTTACGCCTGATGCACTGCTTGAACGACTTGGCATGATTTTGGATAATACGGAAACCTTGTCTCGTGCTGCGGTGCATGCTAAGGAGTGTGGCTTGCCGGATGCAGCGCAAAAGCTTGCTGATCTTGTGTTGAAGAAGAGTTAGGAGAAAACTGTTATGCGTATGATGTCCCCTGATATAGGCACATTACATTTTGTTGGTATTGGTGGCATTGGTATGAGTGGTATTGCCACTTTGCTTGCATCACTTGGTTATACCGTGCAGGGGTCGGACATGGCGGATAGCGCGAATGTTAAACGTCTGCGTGCACAAGATATTAAGGTACATATTGGACATGATGCTGATCATATAAAGCTTGAGGATGGGAATTTGCCTGCGGCGATTGTAATTTCTTCGGCTATTCAAGATGATAACCCTGAATTGATCGCCGCGCGCGCCGCCAAGATTCCAGTCGTGCAACGGGCGGAAATGCTTGCTGAATTGATGCGTTTAAAATCAGCTGTGGCCGTGGCGGGAACACATGGAAAAACCACAACAACATCAATGGTTGGACAGACATTAGATCAGGCGGGTTTTGACCCGACAGTCGTCAATGGCGGTATTGTTAATGCGTATGGTACGAACACTCGTTTCGGTCAATCTGAATGGATGGTGGTTGAGGCCGATGAGAGTGATGGCAGTTTTATACGGCTACCTGCAACGGTCGCGGTGGTGACAAATATCGATCCCGAGCACATGGATCATTACGGGTCATTTGATAGGGTGAAGGATGCATA
Source organism: uncultured Alphaproteobacteria bacterium (assembly GCA_964015995.1). Taxonomy (GTDB): domain Bacteria; phylum Pseudomonadota; class Alphaproteobacteria; order Micavibrionales; family Micavibrionaceae; genus UBA1672. Next base: position 663 of record CAXHFH010000052.1, on the reverse strand, counting down.
TAGGCGTTTTGTTTTGAACTTGCCGTTTCATGGATATGCATTGCTCTGTATTGATCACCCTGAGGTGCAGACCTTGGCAGCGCAAGTGTCGGATCGCAAAGTCATCACGTACGGGTTTAATCCGCAGGCTGATATTCGCGCGGATAACGTACGAAGTGGGGCAGATGGTTCTATCTTTGATGTTACGTTTGCCGGATGGCTCAACGAGGATGGACAGGAGTTGGAGATTAAGGATATTCATTTGTCCATGCTCGGTCGGCATAATGTGCAGAATTCTTTGGTTGCGCTTGGCGTAGCCAAAGAAATGAATGTGCCACCTGCGACCATGAAAAAAGCATTGACGAATTTTGGCGGCGTGAAAAGACGCTTCACCAAAACGGGTGAAGTTGATGGAATCACCATCATTGATGATTACGCGCATCATCCTGTGGAGATTGATGTTGTTTTGAAAACGGCGCGTTCTGCCGTGAAGGATACGGGCGGTAATGTTATCGCGGTCATGCAGCCGCACCGTTACAGCCGCTTGCAAGATTTGTATGAAGAGTTCTGCTGTTGTTTCAATGATGCCGATCATGTGATTATCGCCGATGTTCACGAAGCTGGTGAATCCCCGATAGAGGGCTGTCTCTTATACACATCTCCGAGCCCACGAGACGTCTGAGT
>CAXHFH010000051.1:0-15460 GCA_964015995.1 uncultured Alphaproteobacteria bacterium | reverse complement strand
CTGATGGCTGCGTAAGCTCTACTTTTGGGCGATGCTAAAAATGGGGTGATTACCCGTCGACTCGTAAACCATTATCCATGGCAGCTCTCTTTCTGGCTGTGTCGGCATTACTTGTCTTGAGTGCATGTGGTGGTGGAGGCAGTAGTTCGGGAGCAGTAAATAATGAAAATGATACAAGCTCTACGCCGGATGGACTTCGTGAAGTAAAAGCTGCTCGGTTTAATCACGAAGATGATGTGGTCTTGCTCGCGCCAGGATCATTGTTAGATACCGCTCTTTTATCAGGAGTAAGGTCTGTAGCTAATCTATCGTTGGCGTTTGGTATTGACGCAACTGGTAGTGATCGTATTGCCAAGAGCAGAAATTGCGGTGGAGGTGGCGATTTAGAAGTGCTGAGCAGAGATAGTCAACAGGTTGAATCGCCGTTCAGCGGGGCTAACTTTGATGTCATTGTTACAAGAGAAAATTCTTGCCGCGAAAGTACCTTGGAATCCGGAGGGGCTGAATCTTTGGCAAATGGGGTTCGGAAAATAGGCTATCCCATTTCAGGCGATGGGTCTGATAATTTTTCGGAAGAGACCGATTTTATCGGCTATGAGCAATCCGGTTTGGGGTTGGATGAACCCTACGTAGTGTCCGGATTGTTTGGTTCGAATGTGACTCAGCATCGCTGGTGGCAAGGCCACACACATTTGTGGCGAGATGACCCTGATAGTGATAGTTACGGCGATGCGGGTGGGGTCGCAGAACAGTATTCGATTGTCTACAACGATGGAAATGATGGAGCAGGGAAATACAGTTCATTGATACAGTTCGGCGCCAACGCAGAGAGTATGTTTGATATCGGCTACGCTCCTAATGGCGATACCTCGGTAGACGAAAGTTACATTGAGCACTATCAGGGAGTTTATGGGCTGGAAATTCTTAAATTCAATGGCACTACTCCATCCGCGAACTGTCCACAAGGGCGCTTTCATGTCAAAACAGGTGGCGTGGGTCTCTATGTTAATTTGATAGAAGGTGAAGAAGAAGACGACACTCTTTATGGAGAGGGTATTGAACTAAATGGCAATCTCGAAATGGAAGATGAAATCGGTAATACAGCCATCATTACCTATGACGAAACTGCGAAAACAGTCACAGTTGAGCTGAATGAGAATAGCGCCAAAGTCTACACGTATGCAGAAATTGAAAGCCTGAAAGCTCAACGCTGTTTTTTGTAACGTTCCTCCGCCCGGTTTTCAGGGCGGAGGTCTTCCCTGGGGGGAACCTCTATGATTATCAGCATAGGCCGCGCTTCGGGCCTCGGCCGACTTTTGTTCTACATTAAGCGTGGATTAGTAGGATTGCTGTTGTGGGGGGTGGCAATCGTGCCTGCTGTGAATGGACAGCCCTTACCTGAAAGCATTTGGCCATTACTGAACCAGGCGGAAGGTATTCTTACGGCCAGTCCCAAGGGACATGACATCCAGGTCGTGTTCGATCCTAATTGCCCGTACAGCGCTGTGCATTACCAAAAAATACGAAGCGCATTTTCAAATTTGGCCATGCGTTGGGTGCCGGTAGCCTATTATAAAGATGATAGTGATGTTTTAGCGGCATCACTATTGGCTGCAAAAAATCCTTCGGCCGCATTGGCGCGTAATTTTCAGGGTTATGATATCAAAAATCAGCATGGAGCCTGGCCTGTTTCTGATGTGGTGTCAGAATTAAGCATCTATCAAAAAAAATTGCAAAAGGACTGGGAGGAATGGGCTGGAGCAACGCCGGTCACTCTAGTTCGCAATAGTAATGGCCAGGTAAAAATGTTCTTTGGCGCAATTCATAGCGCACAACGTGAGGCTGAGTTTAAGCGTTTTCTTCAAGAGAATGGCTACAATTAAGTCTAAGGGAAAAAAATGACAGGGATGTCGGACGATCTGAACCACAGAACCCAAAATTGTGATGAAAGAGTGAAAGTCAAAAATTTCACCCTATGGGTACTGGTTGTAGCTTCACTGGTATTTAGCCCTCTGAAAGTCCAGGCGCTGACTCAATGCCCGGACCCGGGGGTCTGTTTTGTCTCGCAGTCAGCTAAAGACGCATGGGCTGCGATGATGCAGTGTGGTTTTGGTGATGATTCAGATGGCTTGGGTTCTGACCTGACTCCCGACGGACCGGATGGTCCGGGAAACGGCGGACCTGCTGAGTGTTCCTCTCCAGTCGAGCCTGGTAGTTCCGACGTTGGAATGTCCCCTGTTAATGGTGGGGGATCGGGCTTGTTTGATGGCTTAGGTCAATTCACGCCCCAACAAGATAGCTGGCTAACCGAGTTAGGTGCTGCTAACGCTACAGACATACTGGGTACACATGTCGGTAACCCTATCCAGGTAGTTACCGGAAATAAATATCAGAGAGAAAATGATATTTCGTTGCCGGGCGGCTTTGATTGGGTTCGACATTACAACAGCGACTCTGAATTTCGAGGCTCCCTGGGTAGAAATTGGAGGCATGGATTTGATGTTCGTCTCCTCGATAAAGGTGATCGGCTCTATCTTTGGCAGGCAGATGGCCGTCGTTTGGATTTCCAGTTGCAAGAGGTAGGTGATAACGGGGCGAGGAAATTTTATGCGGCGCAGTATGGTGATGGTTTCCTTGTTGCCGAGCAAAACCAGTATAACTGGTTCCTTAATGATGGTCAGGAATTGCTGCTAACTGGTGAGCGCGGTGGTCGACTACATAAGGTAAGCGCACCGGATGGGCGACAGTTAACTTTAAGTTATAATAATGAGGGGCTATTGTCGGGTCTGATGGAACGTAATCCGAAAGAGTCTAAAGGCGAGAAATCATCAAGGGAAAAATACAAAAATAAATCGTACAACCCCGGTTCTAGTCTTCAGAGCTATGAAGACTCTGATGCTTGGGAAATAGCAAGAAAAATGAAGCTTTCTTATAACAAAAATGGCCTTCTGACTGAAGTTACAGTTGAAGGTTGGGAGGAATTCGGAAAAGAAAATAATGAAAGTTCATTTGAAAACGTTCGTTATGGTTATGATGGAAATAAGCGGCTGGCTTGGGTTGAATATGCTGATGGAATGCGGCGTTATTATCATTATGAAAATGAAGACTATGCTACCCACCTGACAGGAATTAGTGTGTCGAGTCCTTCTAGGAGTAAAGACTCGGAGGATAAGATTAAGAAACGAATTTCCACTTGGCGCTACGACAAGAAAGGTCGGGCTGTTGCATCTATTCGTCATGAAGGCGGAGATTTGAATGTGACGCTAGATTATCAGTCGGGCAAAACAGTGGTTACGGATTCTTCTGGAAATGTCAGCACATATCTGACTAGTAAAGCAGGTGGCATTCCACATGTTGTAAAAATTTTGGGGCCTGGTTGCTCTGCTTGTGGTACCGGAGATGTCGATTTTTCTTATAACGATCGCTTTCAGCCCGAAAAGAGTGACGTTGCTCGAAAGGGTAAGTTGGTAGCCAACGATTGGCAGACAGATCTGGCCAATGAAGCCGGCTTACCCGTTCGTCTTGTACGTTCTAGCGTTAACCCTGATGATAAATACGTAACTCTGGTTGAGTATAATGAATCAGGTAAGCCAATCACTGTTACCGAGCGTGGCTGGGCCCCGACAACACAAGGCAGCCCCACAAAAAAATACCGCCCCATCGACCGGCAGACACGCTATACCTGGAATAATGGCCGGTTAGTCGAAATTGATGGGCCATTACCTAATGGTGCCAATGGAGATAGTTCAGATTCAGATATTACCCGTTACCGTTATACGTTGCAGGGGTGGCTCAAGGAAATTCATTATCCCTTGGGCGAAACAGAGACCTTTGAATACGATACGCTGGGCAGAATTATCCGTCATCGTCACCGTGATGGTACAGTAGCACGCCTCAATTATGACCCCCGAGGGCGCCTTTCCCGTCTCGCTCGCGCAGGCCGAAAGTTATTCTTGAGCTACGATTCTCAAGGTCGGATTAATGCCATGAAAAATAACTTGGGGCAACGTTTTGAATTAGAGCATAACGGTTCGGATCAGTTGGTCGCCATCATTGATCAGGAAGGTCAGCGTATCAACTGGGAGTATGATGCCAAGGGGAAGTTACTCCAGCGCCAACTGCTGGGGCCGGATGGTTCTCTCGTTCAGGAAAAACATCCCAATACCATCCCTGAATTAGCGGGTACTACATTACAAGCAGCAATGATCTCGCCGGAGGAGGTTGGAGGAAACCATCAACAACGACGTATCGCCGTGGATAGCCAGGGTCGCTTAACCTGGTACCACTATGACGACTTTGGCCGCTTGGTTAGTGAGCGTAGCCCTGTTACCGGTACTACCTATTACGAATATGATAAGGCGGACCGTCTTACTGCGGTTCGCTATGCTGATGGAAGCGAAATCAAGCTGAAGCGGGATGTAGCGGGTCGTCTGGTGCGTCGCCTGAGTCAGGCTGAGAGCGTGGAGCTTTCTTGGAATACACAAGGTCAGTTGTCACACATCAGTCAACAAGAAAGTGACGGCGCTCGTTATGAAGAGCGCTTCACTTACAATGAGCATGCTCGTCTGATTGAGCATCGGCGTGATTTCAATGGGGAGGTGTTCACTACCGGCTATAGCTATGATGGCCACGGCCGGCTAAAAAAGAAACAACTGCCCGGTGGCGAGGTCCTCCGGTATCGGTATAACCCTGCTGATCATCCAAAAGCAGGAGCGTTGGCTGCCGTCGAGAAGAAAGGGCTTTTGGGCTATCAATCATTACTGACGGGCATTAACTCTGCAGGAGAAACACTAAAAAAACGTGGTTTCACTTATTTTAACGGGCTGCAGCATCATCGCACCCTCAACCTGCAAGGTAAGCTGACATCTGCCGGCAGCATGGCTGTCGCTTACAGTGAATTATATTGGCTGGAAGGCAGCGAGCATAAAGGTGAAAAACAAAGCAAGGACAAACCAGCGTCATCAGTTGGCAGTCATAAACCGTATGGCGGTACAAAATTTGACCGTGTTCTGCCTCCCCGTGTTGCACAGACAAAGATAAACTCTGGAGTCCCGCCGACTGCTGACTATCACTACCCACGAGCCATGAGTTTACCTGAAGAGCGAGGCTTATGGCGCAAAGCGTTGGAGGCTGTACAGCTCACGCCGACGCCAAAGCATCTTGATTCAAGTAAAAGCGCCGGCAGCCCTGTAAACTGGCATTCAGCACGTTATAACCACCGTGGCCAACTGGCTGAAGACAGTCAACGTCGTTACGAGTGGGATCTTCATGGCCGACTGGTGGCAATTTTCAGTAAGCAAGAGGGCAGGGATGATCGCATCCTGGCCAGCTATCGCTATAACATATTTGGCGAACGAATTGCCAAGACCGTCTATCCAGATTCTGCCTCCGCGCCTTCCTCATCGCAGGAAAAACCCAATGAAGAAATGGGAGAACCCGAAGGGGGCACTACTTGGTTTTTGTACGATGGCAGCAATCTTGTAGCTGAGGTGGGAACAAGAGGCGATATCACTCGCCAATACCTACATCTGGGTGAGCGGCCCGTCATGCTGCTGCAAGACGGTGAGCACTATGCTATTCACACTGATCACAGGCACGCTCCGCTAGCGGTAACAGACAAAAAGCAGCGGGTAGTATGGCAGGCTGAAGTAGCGGATAACGGTGGAGCCAGTCTTTCCTCTAGCGTCTGGCTTGATCTACCCCTGCGTGGTTCAAATCAATATTTTGATGCGGAAACGGGCCTGCATTACAACACTCACCGTTACCTCGATCCGAACCGAGGACGCTACCTGAGCCCGGACCCTCTTGGTCTGGACGTTGGGCCGGACCTTTATCTGTTTGCTCTTGGGCAGCCTCATCAATTTATGGATCCACTGGGGCTAGCGCCTCAAGTATTAGAGCGTGATTTGTCTTCTGGTCTTTCCGGTAGGTTAGTTGAACCCTCCAAGCCGCAAGCAAAAGTAAAAACTGCCACACCATTATCGAGCCAGTGGGCCAGTGACAGTGCGAATTCTACTGGCGGCGAATTGGTGTTAGACCTCATGGGGCAGATTCTTATGGAAGATGCTCAGCACTGGAGAGAAAAAGCAATGATTGAAGCCGCTTATGGTAGCTATCAACAGGGCTGTGTCACAGAAGATGAGCAGCCAGAAGGCTGGAATGAGAGACGCTGGGTAGATCAAATTGATGCTTTTGAGTTTTTAACATTATCTAACAATATTAAGTTTATAGAGCAAATAGTAAAAGATTCAGACAATATCAGTGAGGCTTCTGGTTGGATAAAAGAGATAGCTGATGCGGCTGAAAAGGCAAAAAAACTCCATAAGGGTGTTCAGGTTGCAGTTAAAATTGCCGATATAACGCAGAATTTTTCAAATATGGCTGCTCTTGATGGAATAATAGATTTAATGATCATGACGGATCGTTTTGATCGGGTTGGACCAGCAGTGGAAAAAGTATTGAACGATGAAGGTGTGGATAGCCTGAGTGAACTTGTTACTTTTGATTTGAACCTTTCCCGTATGCATGCCGCGCTTCAAAATGTGCAGAATGAATTAATGGCCAGAGCGATTGAATTGCAAATGAAATCGTTTCGTAGCCCCGAAGAAGATTATGAAAACCGTGAGGCTATGCGAGAACAATTACAGGAAGCCGGCAAACCAATTGCTGAGGAACGGTTGTCGGAGTTGTATGAAAATGAAGCAGAAATGTACTTTGAAATGTTGCGAGATAGCGAAGATTTGGCGCGAGAAAATCTAGAGAAAGCAACGGCTTTGCTTGATCAGGCAATGGATGATTGGAATGAGTATGAAGGGGCGGTGCAGCGTGGTGAAGAGAAATATGACCAAGAGAAAATGGATAGACTGAACGCCAATAGAGATAACGCTGACAAGGCCGAATGGCAAGCTGAGCAGAGTTTAATGCATGCTATCACTGCTATCGGAACAGCTAAAAAGTTCCTCTGGAAAGCTGGCGTGACATTGGATGGAACAGAATTTGAGTCAATCAAGTTTGACCCATTTATGACCATGGATGGCAAGCAGCATGTTCGTAATGAGCTTAAGAGAATGGCTTCGAAAGTTAGTGAGTCAATTTATAGCACTTCGATGCTAATAAAATTGGAATAGGTAAGGTGGTAAAATGAAATATTTTTATATCGTAATGATTGTTGCGCTTTTGGGATGTTCCCAAGAAGAGAGTGGCTCATTAGATGGAAAAGATCAATATGGCTGTTTAGGTGGTGAGCTAGTCACTCAGACTCTTGTCGATAAACGAGTGCCGTTCAATGTAAACGGTGTTGATCAATATGAAGAGGTTTTAGCTTTCTCTGCGGCTTGCCGAGACCCTGAAAGTAGTGTTGATCCATTCACTAATGCTTACAGAAAGAAAGAGGGTATAAATCTGATTGTGTGCATGCCTGGATGGAAAGCGTGTATGTCGGACGAGGAAAATGAAGAAAAAAAATATATAACATTTTTTTTAGATGCTGACAATTCTAATTTGAGGAGTAATATTCGCGTTGCTAGGTCGGAAAAAAAAATAAGTGAAGAGAGTGGTGTGGAAATTTATAACAATGAAAATAAGTATGATAAGAAAAATAAATATTACTATGTGGTTGATATAAATGATAGTTTTTTTGTCTCTTGCTCAGATCCAGAGCAGGAAAAGGGGAGCTGTTCCGTCTCAGGTTACGATAATAAAAACAAAATAGGCTACTATTTTATTTATCGACCCCCGGCATTCCGTGATTGGCATGCATTACATGCCGAGGTTGCCTCTTTCATTGATAAATCTATATCTCTAGCTAATAACAATGAAAATGAGAAATGACGTGATTGTCCGGGTGTGCCTAATATGAATATTGCACATAATCTAAAACGACAGCAGAAAGGCCAATCGTTAGCAGGATTTCTTGTCGTTGCCGTCTTTGTCTTGGTTCCTACCTTTATTGGCCTGACCTATTTAGCAAAAACAGGTGAACTACGCCATCGTAGCTATGAGGCAGCCCGCTATAGCGCTTGGGAAAAAACGGCTTGGCCAGATAATGGCGGGTCCCATGCAAAAAGCGACCAGAGGCTGGCGTGGGAGTCGCGATACCGGGTCATGGGCAAGGCAGACAGAGTCATTGACAGTAAAAATGACGGTAAATCGGCTGGCAGTACGGCTGCTGGTCGATTAGATCCTATTCTCTATAGCAGCTATCTAGCGAAACCCGGGAACCACGCGTTGGCGGAAAAAGCAAATCAGAGCCAGCCCGGACTCAATGTAAATACCGGTGAGATTAAAGCAAGTCTAGGCGGGGTGTTAGGCGGCACTGTAATGAAGGCCGTAGTGAAAGGGCTTGCTCTGGATACTACAGGCTATCGGCGTGCGCAAGTATCAGTTCCTTTGGCAAAAGCGGATCAAAATTGGCTTCCAATGAAGCAGGTCTCAATTAATAGCCGCTATGTGCTTCTGGATAATGCCTGGAATGCCGCAAACCCGTCACAGGCAAGAAAGCGAATCAAGCGCGCAGTATTAACGGATAAGCTGGATAACTCAGCACTCAACACAGCAAGGAATCTTGTTGGAAGCATATTCCCTGAGATCAACTCCAGCAATCTGGAGTTCGGGAAGGTAGACGTTGAGGTTTCCCCCTGCCAAAGGCTATCTCCTTATGGTGGTAGTACCACCCCTTCAGCATGTCGCTAAAAGGTTCATGGATGATGAAGAAAGTACAGGAATGCATTTTTCTGGTTATATGCTTCGTTGGCGTTGCTCAGGCTGATGAATGGCCGGCTGTGCCAGTCCCGGACGGTGTTCAGCCTCAATGGGTTGCTGATGCCATGGTCTTCAATGGAGTTCCCATGCAAATTTTCACCTTCGATTACCTGCCGGGTGTTAAGGCGTTGCTGGAATTCTATGAGGAGGAATGGAGGAATGAAGGAATAAATTTCAAGCACCACGAGAGTGATCAGTGGGAAATTTTGAGCGCTCCCCATGGCGAGCACTATGTCACGATTCAAATTACGGACACAGGCAATAGTGCTTATGCCCAAGTGGGGGTAAGTAACTGGGGCGCAGTGGGAGATACATTGCCGGAATTGGGTAAAGGTTTTCCCAGGTTGCCAGCTTCACGGGTGATAAGCGATATCAATGCCGTTGATGGCGGTGCTCATTCAAGAACTCTTATGATCGAAAATGGCCACTCTATTTCGAGTAATTTCCGTTATTACCTGAGCCATTTTTCACAACAGAACTGGAATATAATTCAAAAGAATATTGGCCCTCGACAAACAGGCGCACTTTTGAGTCTGAACAAGGAAGGTCGTGAACTTGAGCTTGTGGTGTCCCGACAGGGAAGTAAATCGCATATTGTTATTGTTGAGGTGGTTAGGTAATGCATCAAGAAAAAGTGGTTTCAACTCGAAAGAAAAGTCGAGGTGAGTCTTTTTCAAGTGAGTGGGCTTGCAAGCAAACTGGACAGGCCTATGTAGAGTATATAGTGGCTGCGGTGCTCGTTATTGGTGCGCTTTGGGCTCCAGTCTTTAATGGGGAAAGCGCGATCAGCCTTTTGTATTCATCGTTCAAAGCAAATCAGGAATCTTACGTTTGGGCCATGTCTGTGCCGGACTGACGTTAACCGGGCCGCACGATTATTTTCAGGCTCAATATTATTTACAGGGATTTGTATGAAAAAATATGCTGCCATAATAATGCTGGTAGTAGCGGTAGCTTTGGCTGCATTAGCTGGATGGCTGGGCTTTAACTACCTGGAACAACGAGAAACAGCACTCCGGAGTGAACTGGAGAAAATCGAAGAGCCGGTCAGCCTAGTAGTTGCAAAATCAGATTTATATCCGGGGGATATCATTAGTGAGGCCACTATGGCTGTGCGCGATATTCCACGTCAATACGTCCCATCTGGTGCTATTGAGGTTGATGCCTTTAATGCTGTTGAAGGGCTGCGTTTACAGGTTCCTATGCGCTCTGGTTCAGCTTTGATACAGGCATTTATAGCTGGTGCGCCAGGTGTGGGTACCTTTGCCGAGCTGCTCCGCCCTGGAGAACGAGCAGTAACATTGGAAGTGAGCCCGCTAAAATCTGTCGAAGGGATGATCAAAGCCGGAGACCACATTGACCTGGTATTAATGCGGGATACAGGCTCATCTGCCAGTGAAGCGGAAATCAATTCACCATTGGTCAACCTTCTCAACAATGTGGCAGTACTCGCTACAGGGATGCAGACTTTGGCTGATATGAATATGGAGGGTAATGAAGAGCTTTACAGGTCGATAACAATAGGGGTGCCGGTGGAAAAAATAAGCGAAGTGCTTACTGCTTCGGGAAAAGGCGAAATTTTCTTCTTGCTTCGCCATCCTGACGACGACCGCGTTGTACGTTTTGGTGATCATAACTCTCGCCCTACTATTGAAGCAATTGCTGGAGGAAAGGCGAACGACGGAGTTTTAAATGCCCGTCAGCAACCCATTGAAGATGGTGCGAAAGAGCGGATAAAAAATAAAGAGTCTTCTTCAGGTAGAGTTTTTCGGTTAGTTGATAATGCTTGGTCGAAGTCTCAAGGTGTCGAAAGCAAAAATGTAGAAAAGGATAATTGATAGCATGAATAAGCTCTTGATTTTATTAAGGATGATAAAAAAATACGTGCCTTTTCTTATATTGCTGCCAACGTTGCTAGTAATAGCGATTGAAGCAAGTGCTTCAGGACGATCTTTAGATCTGTACGCCGGTCAGGCTAAAACCTTGGGTTTGGGAACAATAACTCGGGTGGCTGTTGGTAATCCTGAAATAGTAAATTATAAAGTTCTCGAAAATGGAAGCCTCCTTTTGATTGGTGTCCAGCCAGGGATATCTACGGTTTCAATATGGAAAGATGGAGATCGGCACGACACATTAGAAATTACGGTTCTGCCGCTACCTATGGACAGACAAATGAAAGTAGCGAGTGAGCTGGTCAAGCACTTCAAAGGTTTAAGCGTTGAAAAAGTTGGGCATAACCTGGTGTTTAAAGGCAGTGTCGATTCCGCTTTCTTAGAGACGATAGATCAAATTGTTCAGCAACTCCCGGGAGCACTTAATCTGGTACGTGGTGATGGCTTCGAATTATCTGAGCTTGTTCGGCTGGATGTGAAAATTGTCGAGATTAAACGACAGGACCTGAAGAAATTGGGTGTCCGCTGGGATAGTGAGATAGGTGGGCCTGCTTATGGCCTGCACTCTCCCTTTACAACAAATCCAGTTTTTGGGGTTGTAAGCACTTCGCAAAATGGGTTGCCAACTGAGATTCGGGAGATACTGACCAATGCGAATTATCCTGTTAATAATTACGATACGCTGCAGTATTTTGGGGTGACCACCGGCATAAGCTCCAGAATTGATGCTCTTGCGGAAGTAGGTCAGGCTCGTATTTTGTCTGCTCCTAAACTCGTGGCCCGTAGTGGTGAAACCGCAGAGTTTCTCTCTGGAGGTGAGTTTCCTATTCCTGTTATTAATCAAGATGGTTTTGTGAATGTGGATTTTCGTGATTACGGGATCCTGCTGAATATTTTACCTGTTGTTAGTGGGGAGAACATTAAAGTGGCTCTAGAGGTGGAGGTTAGCAATATCGATCCCGCTGTACAGGTTAATGGTATTCCTGGTTTGCTGAATCGAAGAGCTACAACAACGATAAACATGAAAAATCGTGATTCTTTGGTGGTTTCTGGCTTAGTAGCCAATACGACGTCGAAACAGACAAGTAAAGTCCCTTTTTTGGGAGATATTCCGGTTTTGGGGAAACTTTTTAGTAGCACGGATAATCGCGTTGAAGAGTCAGAAGTGATGGTAATGGTTACTCCGCATATTGTTACACCAGAGAACCAGGATAACCAGTTGCTGGTAAAAAAGGTGAAAGCATATGTAGAAGAAGTACAGCTAGAAACCAAACTGGATACACTGCTGTTGGAGTAATCAATGTTATATGTTCTGGTAAAAACCAAGAAAGGGACCTTGGTCGGCAACTACAGCAGTGATAAAGCCGGCTGTATACTGGGGCGTTCCTCATCAAGTCTGGTTCCGATGGCAGGGCGAAAGGTGGCTGATGAGCATGCGCATCTAGAAGAGCGCACTGATGGTCTGTATGTGATTGATGGTGGCCACCGTGCCGGCACATTGGTGAATAATGTAAGAGTAAAAGAGTATGGTCCGATTAATAAAGATGATGTGATAGCGATAAGTGACTACCGTCTCCAGTTCCGTTTCGTGAGAATTGGCAATAATGAAGAGGATTCCTTTTCAAAAATGGCATCTATTTTGCCAGTAAAGTCAGTTGAAGAACCCTCTCCTGTTAATAATGAAAAAATGACACGTTGGCGTGAAAAAATTCGTAGGTCTTTGGTTAGTTACATGGACTTGCGAAGAGTTAATGTTGCTGACATGGATGATGACGCCCTGCGGATTTTTACTGCAGAGGCAATTGATAGAATTATTCAGGACCATGAGGATATTGATTCCGAAATTGATAAAGATGAATTGGCTCGTCAAGTGTTGGCTGAGGCCGTAGGTCTGGGGCCTTTGGAGCCGTTGCTTGCTGATGACGATATCTCTGAAGTAATGGTGAATGCCCGTGATGAGATATTTTACGAAAAAGCCGGCCGATTAAATAAATCTGAAGTTACTTTTACTGACGATGCAGCAGTTATATCGGCTATTGAGCGAATAGTTTCACCTCTTGGTCGACGTATTGACGAGAGCTCGCCAATGGTTGACGCACGACTAAAAGACGGTTCTAGGGTTAATGCCGTAATTCCTCCGCTTGCCTTAAAAGGCCCGAACATCACTATCCGTAAGTTCATGAAAGAAAGATTGACTGCCGATCACTTGATAAAATTTGGATCTTTAAATAAGTCAATGGTGTCATTTCTTGAATTGGCAGTAGCACAAAGAAAAAACATACTCATCTCAGGTGGTACAGGTTCCGGTAAGACAACCCTTTTGAATGTGCTATCTAATTTTATTCCAGACAATGAGCGAATTGTCACAGTCGAAGATGCTGCTGAGCTGAAGTTATACCAGACCAATTTGGTGGCTTTGGAAGCACGACCTCCAAATCAGGAAGGTAAAGGAGCGGTACATATTCGAGATCTGGTTAAAAATTGTTTGCGTATGAGGCCTGACCGGATCGTCGTTGGTGAATGTCGAGGGGGTGAAGCACTGGACATGCTTCAGGCCATGAATACCGGTCACGAAGGCTCGTTAACAACAGTTCACGCCAATACGCCACGTGACTGCATCTCACGATTGGAAGTTCTGGTATTGATGTCCGGCATGGACTTGCCCGTCCAGGCTATTCGAGAGCAAATTTCATCAGCTATTGATTTGATTGTGCAACAAAGTCGTTTTTCCTGCGGAACACGCAAAGTGACAAGCATTACAGAGGTTAATGGGCTAGAGGGTGGAATTATTCAGCTTTCTGAAATCTATCGCTATTCTCAGCGCGGTTATGACAAGGAGGGTCGAGTAAGAGGGGATTTCGGCGCCACAGGGAATATTCCTGATTTTGTCGAAGAGTTGCGTAGCAGGCATATTGAAGTAGATATGAATTTGTTTGGTGGTGCACAGGAGCCTGAGGCGATTCAAGATGGGTTTTAATATGGTTGCTATCGCCTTTCTGTTGGCGGCTAGTGTATTTGTTTTTTCTGTGATTGTTTATCGATTTTTCACTCAAGCTGCACTGCAGTATGAATCGCAATTTAAAGAGAACGCTGAGGCAAATTTGGCTGATCTTTTTATTTTTGTTGACCCTGCTCGTTTGTTTGTTTTTGCTCTCGGAATAATGGCCGTTTCCTCTTTGATTGTTTGGCTTTTTAGTGGGAATCTTTTAATAAGCTTAATAGTCGCTGCTTTTTTGGCTTCGTCACCAAAAATTATTTATTCATTGTTGCATGCGCAAAGAGAAAAGGAATTTAATCACGCTTTGCCTGATGCTCTTGCCTCTATTGCTTCTATGCTTCGGGCTGGTTCAAATTTGTCATCAGCAATGGATCTGATGGTTCAGGAATCAAGTGGCCCAATTCGGCAGGAGTTCGGCTTGTTGCGCCGTGAAACAAAGATGGGCGTTGATTTTAATGACTCTTTAGACAATATGCTGCAAAGAGTGCCAAGTGACGAATTACAAATGACCGTGGCTGGGATGAAGATAGCTCGCGATGTGGGGGGGAGTCTGGCGGAAGTCCTGGAAAGGCTTTCAGATACGATACGACGTAAGCTTGAGATTGAAGGAAAGATCAAAGCATTGACAGCAATGGGGAAAGCTCAGGGATTCGTCATGGCGGTTCTTCCCTTTTGTGTTGGCTTTGCGATTGCTCAGATCGAGCCAGAAGCCATGAATAAATTGTTCACTACTCATGTAGGATGGGGGGCCTGTGCCTTGATTATTTTGATGGAAGGTATGGGTTTTTGGTTTATAAAAAAAATAGTAACTATCGATGTCTGATTACAGCCATATTTATGCCGTCTCTGCTTTGATTTTGCTGCCACTGGCTATAGTGGTTCTGGTTCTTGGGCTTTGGCGTGTTTATACAGAAGTGGAGCGTGATGAACGGGAGTTCATGGATCCCTTGCCGTTCAGATTGAGATTGATTTGGCCCTTGATCGGTTTTTTTGCTTATTACTTAGGTGGCTTGATGCGAGTGGAGCAGGTGGTTAGTTACAATCGGTTGCTGGCACAATCCGGTCAAGGCTTCATGTTAAACGCCCAACAGTTTCTAGGGTTGCAAATAGTCCAGTCTATTGGTTCGACAATATTGTGCCTTGTCGCAATAATTCTGGCTGATTCTTTTGGCTGGATTTGGTTGCTTATGGCTGCTGTATTGGGCTTCTTGCTTCCTTACTTAAAAGCTAAAGAGCTTGGCAATAAAAGAAGAAACAGAATCGTCCGTCAGTTACCGACTTTCCTGGATTATCTGGCGATGAGTGTCCAAGCAGGAACTAACTTCACTGGTGCAATTCATCATGCTGTTGATAAGGGTCCAGTAGGTCCCTTAAGGGAGGAGATGGCAAAGGTTGTCCGCGATATTCGTGCCGGTATGGGGCGTTTTGATGCCTTGCGAATGATGGCTGATAGAATTGATGTTGATGCTGTGAATACGTTTGTCAACGCCGTTGTTCAGGCTGAGCGTACAGGCGCCAGTGTAGGGGAAACACTAAAAGCGCAAGCAGATCAGCGCCGGGTAGAGCGCTTTCAGCTGGCAGAAAAGCAAGCCATGCAGGCGCCAGTAAAATTGATATTACCTTTAGTCGCTTTCATTTTTCCCACGACGTTCTTAATTATCGGCTTTCCCATTGGGATGAAGCTGTGGGAGACATTTCAATAATGGATAGGCCAATGAAAAAGCCCATAATTATTGAGGCTATTGAGGCGAGGTCTGTAGTGGTCTAATGAATCCGGACACCAACGTAGGTGGTAAAGTTACCACCTTAA
>CAXHFH010000050.1:0-15524 GCA_964015995.1 uncultured Alphaproteobacteria bacterium | reverse complement strand
CTTGTTATGTCCCTTCAAATTCTTCAATCAAGATTATTTTCCGTTACCTCATGGTATCACCTATCATTTCTTGTCATCAGTATGGCCATGTTCGGCTTAACGCTGGGTGCATTAAAAATTTACAGGTCTTCAGAAGAAGAACAGCGCCGCGATTACGGCCTTATTGCCCGAAAACACTCAATGGCTTTCGGGTTTTTTATATTGATCGCACTCGCAGGCCAGTTGTTTATTCCTATCCTGTCCAAAGAAGCGCTTAAAACTTTTGCAACCCTGCCTGTCGCCGCAATCACAACCAGTATTGCTTATTATCACGCCGGTGTCGCAATCACCGTTTGTTTGACGCGCGCACCATTCCCTGTTGGAAAAACCTATGGTATTGATCTGGTTGGTGCCGGCTTGGGCTGTATTGGCGCACTTATATTAATGGAAACAATAGATACGCCATCTGCTATTCTTTTTCTATCCGGTTTAGCTTTTATGTCTGCCTTAGCATTCCCTGTACCAGATAACGAGGCATCCAAATCTGTAGAGTTAGCAGGCAAAAAATATAACCTCAAAAAAACAGCCAGCACTTTTCTGGTCATTACATTTGGATTAGGACTAACCAATGTGATGCTGCCTTCACCGCTTTTATATCCTTTGTGGGTTAAAGACAGATTCACAACCATGGCCGATATAGATTACGAGGAATGGAACTCTATTTCACGTGTTACCGTCATGAATGAAATGGTGCGTACTCCATTTGCTTGGGGCCCTTCTCCAAAGTTTCCACATGACAGCCTATTCCCCATTAAAATGCTTATTATTGACGGAGATGCGGGCACACCAATCACGAAGTTTGATGGTGATTTCAGCAAGCACAAATATCTGGAATATGACGTAACAAACATTGCATATACGCTCCCTAACATTAAAAAAGCTGCCATCGTTGGTGTCGGTGGAGGGCGTGATTTATTATCTGCCAAATATTTTGGTGTTGATGAAGTTACAGCGTTAGACGTCAATCCGGTACAAATCAGCTTGCTGAACGATCACCCGGAATACAGAGATTATGCCAACCTATACAAACAACCGGGCGTTAAGATTTTAAACGAAGAAGCACGCAGTTGGTTTAGACAAAATGAAGAAAAGCTTGACCTGGTTCAGATGAGTTTGATCGACACATGGGCGGCAACCGGCGCCGGCGCTTTTGCTCTTTCAGAAAATGGGCTCTACACGACCGATGCGTGGACGATCTTTATGAACGATTTAAGCGAGAATGGTGTGTTTACACTTAGTCGTTGGTCTGCCAGCGTCATGGATGATACAGGTCGTTCACTTTCTGTGGCAATGGCAACATTGTTCAATCAAGGCATTACGGATGCACGAAAGCACATTGTTCTTGTGAACTCAGAGGCAATAGCAACATTAGTAATTTCAAAGTCACCCTTCACAGACGAACAACTCGCCGCTCTTGAAAAAACAGCAGAAGAAAAAGACTATCGAATAGTTTTGATCCCAAATAAAGAACCACCAGTCGGACTATTAGGGGATCTTATTCAGGCAAAAAGTGTTCAAGAAATAAACGACATTTCAGCCACACAATTCTTTGATGTGTCGGCGTCTACAGATATGCGCCCTTTCTTCTTCAATCAAGCGCGCTTATCAATGCCAATCGCTGTTTCTAAATTGGCTTTATCTCCATCAAATGGTGCGCACCACGTGTCAATGGGGCAAGCCAAAGCAACCTTTAATCTATATCTGATTGTGATTTTCTCATTTCTCATGGTTGCGTTCGTTATTATCGGCCCGTTATTAAAAACGGTCGAAGATAAAGGCAGTACCTTCATTAAAGCCGGAACGCTCTATTTCATACTCATCGGACTTGGCTTTATGTTCATGGAAATATCCTTGCTGCAGGCTTTGGGTGTATTCCTTGGCCACCCTATTTACGGCCTGAGTGTGGTGTTATTTGGCCTGATCCTGTCCGCAGGTATCGGAAGTTTTCTTTCTGAAAAAATTCCATTGGTTACACTACCACGTCAACTTACCTGGTGTTTCCTGACATGTGGATACGGCGTGTTAATGTCCGTAATATTAGGTGATATCTTCCATGCCTATGCGGAAGTAGACATCATGACACGTGTCCTGATCAGTATTGTGGTGATTTCACCTGCAGGTCTATTGATGGGTTTTGGTTTTCCAACCGGATTGAGCCTGACAGAGAAATTCGATTCACGTGCAACGGCTTGGTTCTGGGGTATAAACGGTGCCGCGGGTGTCTTGGGAAGTTCCCTTGCGATTGCATTCAACATTGCGCTCGGAATTGATAAAACATTGATTGTTGCTGGTGGCTGTTACGCGCTGATCAGTATCTCATTTTTGGTCATTGCCGGCCTTGCGAAGAAACAAGGGCAATAAAAAACACAGTTTTTTAACAGCCATTTAAATAAGCTGCGCAGGCCTTCAAGTCACGAAGGCTAGCGTGGCGTTTTTTATCCGTATATGGATCAGTGCCATATTTCTCAGCGTTATGAAGCTCATCCTTGAAGTCTTCCTCAACAAAGCAAGCCTCATGAACATCTGTTGCATTTACTGCGCCATCGACCAAAGCCAACCCCAATATAAGAGACCCTGATAAAGGCACAATGATTTGCAAAATGGTAAAACGGTTATCATCTAAATCATGGACATGCTTTTCTATTACCTGATGCAACTCCGCGGGCTGTGATAATGCTTGGATCCCGCTTGTTGTTTCAATAGTGTGTCCGAATTTAGTTTCAGCCCAATTGCGCCACTGCGCCCATTTTTTATTCTGCAATTCAGCCAATTCTTTTGGCTGATCCGCCAAATAACATAAAAGATCTGTATCCAGATATTTCAAAATCGCGCGTGTCATCGCATTGCGCTCAATAGAAATCCGATCAATTTTAGTATTCAAAATTTGTGTTATCGGCATAGTATCCGGATCAATCACATCGCCTTGATTGGCCCATTCCTGAACAGCCTCGTTTGCTATTAATTCACTTGGCGCGACCAAAGGCTGCCCCGCTTTAGTTTTAATTGGTTTTCCATCCAGTAATAACGCATACCCTTCAGGATCTTCCCGAAACGAAACAAGCTTATAAAAACGTTTCATGGTTATTGTATACTCTGTTGATCAGGTTGTTGTGGCGTTTGTGTTTGAGGTGGATTTTCTGGTTCTGCGGCACGTAAAACATAGGAAGAGCATGGTGACCCCTCTTTTGATTTTTGAAGACTGCCTTGCACAAAATTATACCCCTCCTGTGAAAGGGAGACTGTTAATAGTGCATCACGTTTATTGTCTTCCGTAAAATTTAAATCAGAAAAATTGGTTTTGTAGGGGATCTTTTTTTCTTTCACACCGATGGTCTTATCTTGCGTTTGAATGCCAAAAGCCCCGATTTCAACATGGTCTCTCTTTTCAGAAAATACCATTATTCCACATTCCACATCTATGGCTTCTTTTTTAAGAATGGATCCGGATAAATTATCTAACCACAATTTTAGAAAGGAAACGTCCATACGTCCGTCTTGTAAGATAGATATCAGCGCGTCTTGATCTTGATCATACACAGCCATAATAACAGGCATAACCATTTCGGATTGATCCATAACAGGTCCAATTTTTATACGCCCATCATCTTGAACAACTTTCAATGAAAGCTTGTCTCTGACTTGTCCATCCACGTCAACATTTTGAAGATCAAAATCAATGTTAAGGTTATTACCACCCAATAGAGCAAGTGTACCATCCTTTTTACGTGGAATTGCACCTTGCCCTACAATTTCACGTAATCTGGTAAATATAGCAAATACGGATTCATCACCGACCCAATCAGCGACAGCCATTTTTTCTGAACTCACAGCCCCCGAAAATGTCATTTTACCACGCTGTTCAAAATCAACGACCAGATCAGGAAACAGAATATTTCTGTCATCTTGCGCTTTGACAACGCCTTTGATCTTTAAAAGTCTCTCGCTAATTGCCGAAACCGTTAAATCTCCACTTATTTTTTTATCATCCATAGCAAAAATAAAGTTTTCAAACTTTAAATAATTTCCTTCACCACGAATAACAGAGCTCTCAAAATGAACATCAGCAATGTCAAAAATCATTTTAGTTTGCGGCGCCACCATATAGCTGTATTTACCGGCCTTACCGGCAATATCCAGATCCAAGGTGAAATTCCACACATGGATACCAACCATACCGCTGCCCTTTAACTGAGCCGTACTATGTTCAACATCATGATCAATAAAAACCTTATCTATTTTTATGGCCTCAGGGAAGAACACCCCTCTGATTGTTTCAAAGCCCTCGATATAAAACTTTGTCACACGCGGCGATTTCGTAGCGACATTCCAAAACGGCATATATAATTGCAACGACTGAAGTGTAATCAAAGGCACGATATCTTCTTCTTTTTCATAGACCCCCACCCCCTCAATATCTAATGCAACAGTGGGGAAAAAGCCCATATGAACAAGGTTAGTTAGCTTTACAGGACGGCCACCAAATGTATTACTAATTGTTTGAGTAACCCCACCTTTAAGCATGTCATTGGAACCGCCCATATTGTGCAGGACTGTTAGAATCACCAAACAAAACGCGCATAAAACGAAAAATATCTTTAACAAACGCCCAAACCAACGCGTCGCTGATTTAGGTTTTTTATCTTTTGAATCAAATAAATAGGAATCGTCAGTCATGTAAATCTCATTTTGTTTCTGTGCGTTATTATAGGTTAAGCCCGCATTCAATCAAGCTCTTCAAACGGGTCTTGCTTGTATTTGTGATTAAAGCCCAAACTCTTCCAACTTTTCACCAATTCAGGGGAAAGCGGCGCAGTAATATCCAATGTTTGCCCTCTTTTCATCGGGTGTGGCAAAACCAAACGGCGCGCATGCAAATGGAGACATTTCGATAAATCCATACCGGCGAGATCGGCATCAATCAATTTACTTTCCTCATCCTTCACCGCGCGGTATTTACGATCTCCCAAAACAGATGCCCCGAGAACCTGCGCCGCGTGGACACGAATTTGATGGGTGCGTCCCGTGCGCGGCCAAAACGCGACAAAGGCCGCGGCGCGTCCGGCATTTTCTATGACCGCATATTCGGTGACGGCATACTTGCCCTCTTCCTCATCAATCACCATTTTCTCAAAATCACCACCGGATTTCACAATTGGTGCTTTGATTGTGCCCTCATACCCTTCGGGCGTTGGGGTCAGAACCGACCAATAAATCTTACGGACATTGCGGCCTTTAAACGCAAACCCCAATTCACGTGCACATTTAGCAGATCGTGCAAGCAACAACACACCACTCGTTTCTTTATCAAGACGGTGCACAAGGCGCGGCACAACGCCCTCCTTATTCTTTAACGCCTCTAACATGCCATCAATGTGACGTTTGGTATTCGTCCCCCCTTGAACGGCGATATCATGGGGTTTATTCAAGGCAATAACATCTGCGTCTTCATAAATTATAAGCGAGCGAATGAAATCTACATCCGCATCAGAGATTTTGACTTTCTTTTCATAGGTCGGGGGCGCTTTACTCGCAAAAGGCGGGATCTTAATCTCCTGCCCTGCACTCAGGCGTGTATCAGGCTTTACCCGCTTACCATCGGCACGAATTTGCCCCTTACGCATCAGTTTTTGTGCCAAAACATAAGGCATGTCAGGGACGTATCGTTTGATCCAGCGATCTACCCGCTGCCCGTCATCATCATCTTTAACTGTGATAAATCGTAAACCCGAATTCATGATGCCATACCCCGCATAACCCAAAGAGCAAAAAATAAGGCCAGAATAGACAGCACAACAGACACCGCCATATACCCAAAAGCCTGAACCATTTCACCACGTTCCCACAAAGTCACAAAATCAAGGGAGAAGGTCGAAAATGTCGTGAACGCACCCAAAACACCCGTGGTTAGCATCGTTTTCATATCATTGGAAATATTATCCATCATCGCGAATTTCGCGATTAGAACCCCCATAAGAAATGACCCAATCACATTCACAATCACCGTTCCCCACGGAAAACCATGGCCAAATAAATGCACGCTCCCAACATTCACACCGTAACGCGCAATCGCGCCTATTGCTCCGCCTGCACCAACCATGGCTATTGTACTGATCATGTAAACCTCTTACACTCTTTTGATCTATATAGGGTATTCACATCCGCATGTTAAGCGCTTTAACCACATCACAAAAGGGAATTCTTTCGGCCTTCTGCGGTTTTACCGGATTCGCCGTTGCCGACGCATGTTCAAAATGGCTTGGTGCGGAGTATGACACGCTCTTTATTTTGTTCTGGGTGTATTTGATATCCCTAATTTTAGGTATATGTTGTTCGCCATATTTGGGCGGACTTAAGAAAACACTTCAAACGAAAAAACTACATATCCATATCGGCCGCGGGGTCAGCGCACTCGCGGTTGGATTATTCGTGGTTACCGCACTCTCAAACGGTCTGCCTCTTGCAACCTTATACACCATCCTTTTCCTCGCCCCATTTATTACAACGGTTGCTGCGATCCCGATCTATAAGGAAAAAGTCCCGCCGCAAAATTGGGGCATTATATTACTTGGTTTTTCCGGTATTTTGGTTGCGTTTCATGAGGGGTTAAGCGCAATAACACTCGAAGTGGTTTACGCCTTTTGTGCGTTATTTTTCATTGTATGCCTAGGGTTGCTGGCAAGGCCAATCAATGAAAAGGAGAGCATATTATCCCTCTCCTTTTATCCATCGTTAACAATCATCTTGTGTTTGGGATTTCATGTTGTTCCGGGCATTTACCTGCCCGCACCTGAACATATTCCGATTTTCATCCTTGATGGTGTTGGTGTTCTGATCGGTCTTAGCGGTATCGCCTACGGCTTTCGCATTGCACCTTATGCGGTCGTTGCCCCCGTACATTACAGCCAAATGGTGATTGCCTTATTTTTAGGCTATGTCGTGTTTAATGATTTCCCTGATTTTTCAATGATACTAGGCGCAGGCATTATCATCCTAAGCGGCGTCATGCTGATTTTGAATAAAAAGAATTAAATATCGTAATCGTCATAATCGCTGCCATCTTCATGCTCGGACAGACCTTCTTCTATTTCCTGATCTGCGGCACCATCTTCTAATTCCCGCCTTTTATCCCGAACAACGCGCATGCGGTATTTCGGTGTACGCAGATCTCGCGCCACCGGGTTTGCTTTACTGCGGAAAGATCCGCTATTGCCACCTTTTTTACCCATCGCCTTATTCCTTGCTTTGACGCAATTTACGCCAATAGTCTAACCGTTTTTTAATCTCGCGTTCAAATCCGCGCTCTACAGGTTTATAGAATTCTTCGCGCTTCATATCATCGGGGAAATAACTTTGTCCACTGAAACCCTCCGGTGTATCGTGATCATATTGATAGCCGAGCTTGTACCCCTGCTCTTTCATCAGCTTGGTCGGTGCATTCATCGCATGCTTTGGCGGCATCAGAGACCCCGTCTGTTTCGCCGCCATCTTCGCTGCCTTAAGCGCCATATAGCTCGCGTTGGATTTCGGCGCACTCGCCAAATATGTGCATGCTTGCGCCATTGCAAGTTCACCTTCGGGCAAGCCCAAACGCTCATACGCATCCCACGCGGCAATGACCACCTGCAACGCTTGCGGATCCGCATTGGAGATATCCTCGGAGGCCACGCACGTCATCCGTCGCAAGATATAGGCAGGATCTTCCCCGCCCTGTAACATTCGCGCCATCCAATACAGCGCGCCATCCACATCGGATGCCCGCAGTGATTTATGAAAGGCAGAAATCAAATTGAAATGCGCATCATCGCCCTTATCATAGAGAGGCGCACGGCGTTGAATAATCTTAAGCAACCCTTCGGAATCAAGTTCCTGCCCTTCGGAGACTTGCGCGAAAATCTGCTCTGCCATTGATAAAATATACCGCCCGTCACCATCCGCCATGGTTTTCAGCAATTCTTGCGCCTCTTCTTTTAAAGGAAAAGGCCGCCCTTTCTGTTCCTCCGCTCGCGTGATTAAATCCTGTAACCCTTCCTCATCCAGACGTTTCAGGACAAATACCTGCGCACGGCTTAGCACCGCCGCATTAAGTTCGAAAGACGGATTTTCCGTGGTCGCACCAATTAATGTAATCGTGCCATCTTCCATCACAGGGAGAAACGCGTCCTGCTGTGATTTATTGAAACGATGGATCTCATCGACAAACAACAAAGTACCCTGTCCATTGGTTTTTCTAATCTTCGCGCCTTCAAAGACTTTTCGTAAATCTGCCACGCCCGAAAATATCGCCGATATTTGTTCGAAATGAAGATCGCTATGATTGGCCAAAATACGGGCAATGGTCGTTTTGCCACACCCAGGTGGCCCCCACAGGATCAAAGAGGACAGAGCGCCCGCTTCCACCATGGTTTTCAGCGCACCATCTCCCCCCAACAAATGGTCTTGTCCAACCACGCCATCCAGAGTGTTTGGACGCAATAAATCCGCCAGTGGCCTGTTTTGATGCGCCGCGTCATCATTTTTAGCTGTTTTTTGTGCAAATAAGTCCGTCATTCCCTTGACCTAACCCTAATGAATATGAAATATAGCGTCATAACGTACCACCTGTGAAGGGGTTGAGCCATGGACACGCAAGAACTTGCGTATACGGATGATGTTGCACAAGCAACCGCACCGATTTTCGATAAATTATCCTCTCAGTATGAAAAGGATCATTGGGAAACCATTGCGCCTTATATCTATGAGATAAACCGACTGAAAAAAGAAAAGAATGCCGTTATTCTGGCGCATAATTATATGACGCCGGATATCTTCTATGGCGTTGGTGATGTGGTTGGTGATTCACTGATGCTCGCACAAAAGGCCGCCGAAAGTGATGCCGATATTATCGTGCAGTGCGGCGTGCATTTCATGGCGGAAACATCCAAGATTCTATGCCCAGAAAAAAAGGTGCTGATCCCTGATTTGAAAGCTGGTTGCTCACTCTCTGAATCCATCACGGGTGCAGACGTTCGCGCTCTTAAAGAAAAGCATCCCGGCATTCCGATTGTGACCTATGTGAATACATCCGCCGATGTGAAGGCAGAGAGCGATGTATGCTGCACGTCATCCAACGCGCTTAAAATTGTGAATGCGCTCGGCGAACAAGGACACGACACGGTGATCATGACGCCTGATATGTATTTGGCGAAAAACATTGCCGCACAGACCGATGTAAAAGTCATATTCTGGGAAGGTGCGTGCATGGTGCATGAACGCTTTACCCCGCAAGACATTATTGATGCGCGCAAGACCTATGACGACATTATTGTTCTCGCGCACCCTGAATGCCCGCCTGAGGTTATGGCCGAAGCCGACTACGCAGGATCAACGGCGCAGATGAATAACTTCATTGAAGAAAAACAGCCCAAGCGCGCTATGCTGATGACCGAATGCTCCATGAGCGATAACATCGCCGCAGCGAACCCGAATGTGGAAATGATCGGCACGTGTCAAATGTGCCCGCACATGAAACGTATCACGCTGCCGAAAATTCTGGAAAGTCTGATCACCGAGCAACCTGAGGTGGTTATCGACCCCGAGATTTCCAAACGCGCCAAAGTCGCGGTTGATCGTATGTTGGAGCTTAGCTAGGAATGGAAACAGCGCGAAAACATATTTTTCTATGGAGTATGGTTTTCGTTTTGTCTTTTGTGCCGTCTTTGGTTCAGGCCAAGGAGGTTATAAAAAACTATCATTCTCGCATAGAGATTAAACCTGACGGCGGTTTACACATCACAGAAACCATTGATGTTATCGCGGAGGGAAAAGAAATTCGCCGTGGTATTTACCGTGATCTCCCGCTACATCGTCGTACATTTTTAGGCGGCATACTCCCCTCTACTTACCGCATATTATCCGTTAAACGGAATGGCCAAACAGAAAAGTGGCACACAAAGATCGATAAAGAAAGCGGGAATTTCCGCCTTTATATCGGGCAGAGCAGTGTTATTTTAAAGCCCGCACGTTACGTCTACGAAATCACATACACAACGCCAAATCAGGTATTTTTCTTCGATGATTATGACGAATTGAATTGGAACGTCATCGGAACAGGGTGGATATTCCCCATAGAGCGCGGCAGCGCCAAAATCATTCTGCCCCAAAATGCAAAAATGATGGATTTTGCGGCTTATACCGGCGCAGCATTATCACGCGCACAAAATTTCACCATGAAGGAATATCGCGATGCGATCGTTGTTGAAACATCGCAATCACTTAAGCCGCGCGAGGGCATGACCGTCGCGCTATCGTGGCCGAAGGGTTATGTGACCCCCGCCGAAGATATGACCGGATCAGCTTTTTTCTGGAAGCAACACTCTGGGTTACAATTGATTTTAAACTTCTTCCTTCTCCTGTGCGGTTATTACTATTTTGCGTGGAAGACACATGGCGTTGACCCAAAAAGCCGTGGCCTCGCGCCATTCTACTCGCCCCCCGAAGGTATATCACCGGCTATGGCGGCCGTTATCCATACAATGGGTGATGCCGGTAAAGAAAAGTGTATGACGGCGGCCATCATATCACTCGCATCGAAGGGCTATCTCACAATCGAGGAAAAGAGGTCAGGGCATTATATTGTATCCGGCACGTCTCAAGGCAATGATGGGCCGGAAATATCGGAAGATGAAGATATTCTCTATCAAAAATTAAAAAACGGTATGACCATTCGGTCTTCCAGCGAAAGCCTCGTTAAAACAGCAAAAGAGCACAGAGAAAAGCTTACCGATTTGTGCCACAAGCATTACTTTTTCAAAAACGGATGGTGGTGGGCTGGTGGCTTTGTGATTGTATTAGCCGCTATCATCGCGCTTAGTTTACAAGTAGAAAATACAGAAAGCTTTTTGATCGGAACTCTGTTCATGGCGAGCTTCGGCAGCATCTCATCTGTTGCAATGATTCATGGAATAAAGACGCTCTTCACTGCGCCCGGAATACAAAAAGCAGGCGCTGTCTTTCTCATCATCTGGGCGGCCGGATTTTCCATCGGCGGGTTTATGGGATTATACTTGCTTACTCAAACCCTATCTTGGCTAGTAATCTTGACCATTATCTTAATGGTCATCTTGGTCGTTAAAATGCGCCACATTATGAAAGCACCAACCCGTAAAGGGCGAGGCGTGATGGATCATCTCAATGGTCTGCGTTATTACATGGAGGCGGTGGAAGAAAAAGTTCTCAAGAAATTCGACCCGCCTGAAATGTCACGAGAATTATACGAGAAATATCTACCCTATGCCGTTGCACTAGACGTTGAATCAAAATGGGCAGATAAATTCGCTCCTACGGTCGGCGGCGCAATCGTCGCAGCCGCCGCAACTGCCCCGCATTGGTACACGAGTTCCTCATCAGGATCGGGATCAGGATTTTCTGCAGGCAATATGGTGAATAATTTCAGTTCAACACTGTCTGCAGCCTCAACCAGTAACTCCAGCAGTAGCGGTGGTGGTGGCTCTTCCGGAGGTGGCGGAGGTGGCGGCGGCGGAGGTGGCTGGTAATGTGCCCGTTTCATTGCTAAGACTATGTCATTGTAAAAGGATACCAATATGCAACTTCCATCTATTTTAATCGAAGACTTGGTGCGCGCGGCCTTGAAAGAGGATTTCGGCCACGGTCTTGATATCACAAGCCAATCCATTATCCCCTCAGATACACAAACGCGCGCGGTTTTTCGTGCGCGTGAAGAAGGCGTTCTGGCGGGAATGATCCTCGCATTTTCAGCCTTCATGCATGTTGATCCCGAATTTGAATTTGAAGTTTTTGCGAATGACGGAGATGTTCTGGAAGCAGGGCAAGATATCGCCGTCGTGAATGGTCCCGCGGCATCATTATTGATGGCAGAGCGTGTCGCTCTGAATTTCATGACTCACATGTCAGGTATTGCCACATTAACACGCCGTTATGTGCTCGCGGTACAAGGCACCGACGCCAAAATCTGTGACACCCGCAAGACACTGCCCGGCCTTCGCGCTGTGCAGAAATATGCCGTACGCGCAGGCGGCGGGTTCAATCATCGTTTCGGTCTTGATGATGCGATGTTGATTAAGGATAACCACATCGCCGTGGCGGGCAGCGTTGAAAACGCCCTGAACATGGCACGTGATAACACAGGCCACATGGTCAAAATAGAGATTGAAGTTGATACACTCACGCAGCTCGAAGCGGTCTTAAACCATGGCGGCGCGAATGTTGTGATGATGGATAATTTCACGCTTGATGATCTTAAAAAAGGCGTAAACATGGTAGATGGAAAAATCGTGACCGAAGCTTCTGGCGGTGTAAACCTTAATACCGTTAAAGGAATCGCCGAAACAGGTGTTGATTATATTTCTATCGGTGCACTCACCCACTCCGCTATGAACTTTGATATCGGCTTGGATATCGATTTATAATAATCCCGCTTCTTTAAGCTCATCTTGCATCTCTTCGGGGATTGCCTCTTCCGAGTCACCGCCCGTATAAACGCCCTTATCGGCGGGCACGTCAGCGGGTTTGAGATAACGCCATCCTTGAAATGCACGGCGCGGCGTATGAATAGTTTCAATCATTTGCGCATCCTGCACAATCATGCACATCGTGCCCTTTGCATCAGTTTCCACCATTTCGAAACCCAGAATTTTATGACGGCAAACAATACGGTTTTTCACGACACGATAAATCGAACCGCCCTCTTTTAGGATTTCATCCGCTGCTCTGGGTTTATACCGCGTCCAACATGGCGTCGCCGCCTGCCCGTGATAATCAAATTCATGCGCGCGCTGAATGTCATAAAAATGCCGGATGTCATCGACACCGACAACAAGTTTTATAATGTGAATACTGCTCATAAGTGTGATCTTACTTGATAGATTACGTGTGACACAATAGCTTGTTCACATGAACGAAAAACAAACCATCACTGTTAAACTCACCCCCGGCGCGCGGCAAAATAAAGTCATGGGCTGGGAGGAAGATTTATTCGGCGAACGCACGCTTAAAGTTCAGGTCACAGCAATCCCTGAAAAAGGCAAAGCCAACAAAGCACTCATCGCCCTACTCTCTAAACACTGGAAAATCCCGAAAAGCGCGATCACGATTATCCGCGGTGAAACCAACCGCACGAAGATTTTAGAAATTCCAAATATAAACAAATAGCGTTAAAGAAATCTAACGTCTAGCGACCATCATCTTTTTGATCTCTGCAATCGCCGCCGCAGGGTTCAATCCCTTCGGGCACGTGTTCGTGCAGTTCATAATGGTATGACAACGATATAAACGGAACGGATCTTCGAGCTGATCCAGACGCTCCCCCGTTGCATCATCGCGGCTATCCACGATCCAGCGATAAGCTTGAAGCAATACCGCCGGCCCGAGGAAACGATCCCCGTTCCACCAATAGGATGGACAAGACGTTGAACAACAGAAACATAGAATACAGGCGGCGGGACCGTGCCCATCTTCCCCGTTCAATACCAAAGAATTTTCTTCCGACTGCAAACGCTCTCGATTAGAGGCAGGCGTATCAGACTTTAACCATGGCTCAATGGAGGTATATTGCGCATAAACATGGTTCAGATCAGGCACCAAATCCTTCACCACAGGCATGTGCGGCAATGGCGTGATTTTTACATCACCTTTCACATCATCAATCGCCTTGGTGCAAGCAAGTGTATTTGTACCATCAATATTCATCGCGCAGGAACCGCAAATCCCCTCACGGCAGGAACGGCGCAATGTTAACGTGCTATCGACCTCATCCTTAATGTAAAGCAGCGCATCCAAAACCATCGGCCCGCATTTAGAAGTGTCAATCGTGATCTCATCCAAGCGCGGGTTTTTAACTTCGCCCTTATCATCCACATCATCAGGCGACCAACGATACACCGTGAATGTTTTGGATTTCTCCGCACCATTAGAGACGTCGATCTTCTCACCTTTTACAATTTTCGAATGTTTTGGAAGTGTAAATTCAGCCATTCTTTTATGTCTTTCGCATAGATATTATATCGTCAATGATAGTAAAGGGTTTTGAATATTTTGTTAAGGCCTAAAACCTTAAAACTCTGCGGTTTAATCGTGAATAATAAACCATTTCTTTTAGATTTTGTTTATCTTGGCAAAGTATAGTATATATGAAAAATCTTAAATAAGGGGTGAATAATGAGTTTGACCATCGTAGACATGACAGGCGACAGGTACTGGCCTGATGTAGCAGCAGAAATCCGCACCAATTTGATTGACCCATTTTTTGACGTTGACTGGAAAATTCATGATATCAGCATATATGCACGGGATAAAACCAATGACGGCGCACTGCAAGATGCCATTGCCGATTTAAAAGAACACAAAGCTGCCGTTAAAGGCCCGACTGTCACACCAACGGTCAAGCAAACTGAAGATTACGGCTTGAGCCAACAATTAGGGTCACCAAATGGTATTATACGCTCTGCGATACAAGGGGCAGTGATTATGCGTAGCCCTATCGAGGCCAATAACTTACCGCAATTTTCAGAAAAAATTCATAATGTCACGACCGCACGGCAAGCCGTTGGCGGACGGTATGGCGCGCCCAACTTTGACATCCCCGAAGGTGGAAAACTGCGCATTACGCTTGAAACCGAAGACGGAAACGTCGAATTAATGGCAGAGAAAACCGTAGAGCCCGGTGTTGCTATGATGCTGACCGAGAGCAATGATGCAATCCGTGATTTCGTTCATGAAACACTTGAACAAGGGCTTCTGCTCGATAAATCGGTTGTTTTTGCATCCAAAAATACCATCAATCCTGTTTATGATGGTCGCTTTATTGAAACATTCAACGACGTATTTGAACAAGAATATGCAGACCGATACGCAGAGCAAGGTCTGAACGTAAAATTTGATGAATTAATTGATGCCGCCGTTTCAAAAATCCCGCAAGGAAAAATGAATGACTGGATTGTCGCCTTCAAAAATTATGATGGTG
The DNA here is from genome assembly GCA_964015995.1 of uncultured Alphaproteobacteria bacterium. Lineage (GTDB taxonomy): Bacteria > Pseudomonadota > Alphaproteobacteria > Micavibrionales > Micavibrionaceae > UBA1672. Next base: position 508 of record CAXHFH010000050.1, on the reverse strand, counting down.
ATGTCGGCTCCGATCAGCTTGCAGGTGAAACGCTCTCTTTAGGGATGATGGATTCAACGCTCACGAGTGCTGACGGCACATTGCTGGCTGATCCGCCGCATGGCACAGCAGATGATCTCGAAGCCAAATGGGTTGAAGAAGGCATCATGCTTGCGAACCCCACGGCTTATATATACGCATACGCCGAAGCCATACGCCATAAGGCAGATTTAGAAGGCATGGACAATGTGGTCGATATGGCCATTGCACTTAAAGCATCTGTTGTTGAAACCATCGAAAGCGGTAAAATGACTGGTGATATTTCCCGCGGCGCCAATGTGACAGCGATTAGCGGACAAGAATTCATCGCAGAGGTCGCAAAAACGTTTGAAACAAAATTGAATGCGAATATGAAATTTGGTCAAAACGGTGAATTAGGTCATGGCGGACAAGAAGCGAGCCTATAAAAGAAAAGCGCTCTATTTGACGGACGTTAATGCCATAATGTAGATTACACACAGTGATAAAA
>CAXHFH010000049.1:0-15606 GCA_964015995.1 uncultured Alphaproteobacteria bacterium | reverse complement strand
CAATCGTTCCAATGTTACAATGCGGCTTTGTCCGCTCAAACTTTTCCTTCGACATTTTACTCGTCCTTTCTTTTAAATTACTTCGCTTTTCTTAAGCGCCTAAACTTTCTTTAACTTCTGCAGCAATCTGCGCTGGCACAGGCTCGTAATGATCAAACTGCATCGTATATTGCGCACGCCCCTGAGACATTGAACGCAACGTATTGATATAGCCAAACATGTTTGCCAAAGGCACCATTGCTGTAATTACTTTTGCATTACCGCGATCATCCATGGCATTAACCTGACCACGACGTGAATTCAAATCACCAATGATATCGCCCATATATTCTTCAGGGGTAACCACCTCGACCTTCATCATCGGCTCAAGCAACTGCGCACCAGCCTTTGCCATACCTTCTTTAAAGGCTGCTTTTGCAGCAATCTCGAACGCCATAACAGATGAGTCAACATCATGATACGCACCGTCAGTCAAAGTCACCTTGAAATCAAGCACTGGGAAGCCGGCAATAATACCCGTCTCCTTGGCCATCTCCAGACCCTTTTTAACACCGGGGATGTATTCCTTAGGAACATTACCACCAACAATTTTATCATCAAATTCAAAACCGGCACCTTGCTCGGCAGGCTCAAATGTAAGATCGATTTTCGCGAACTGACCGGAACCACCCGTTTGCTTTTTGTGCGTATAGCTGATGTCTGCAGGCTTCGTGATTGTCTCACGGTATGCAACCTGCGGCGCACCAATATTCGCCTCAACCTTAAATTCACGCTTCATACGATCAACAAGGATATCAAGGTGAAGCTCACCCATACCACGCATAATCGTTTGACCTGATTCATGATCAACAGAAACCTGGAAAGATGGGTCTTCTGCAGCCAAACGCTGTAGCGCAGTCGACATCTTTTCTTGGTCAGCCTTCGTTTTCGGCTCAATGGCGATCTCAATAACAGGCTCAGGGAATTCCATACGCTCAAGCACAACAGGCGCTTGCATATCACAAAGCGTGTCACCTGTTGTCGTATCCTTCATACCAACGAACGCAACAATATCACCAGCATGCGCTACCGACAGCTCTTCGCGATCATTGGAGTGCATCAACAGCATACGACCAACACGCTCGCGCTTATCCTTAACAGAGTTCTTAACGTAAGAACCGGACTCGATTGTACCCGAATAGATACGTGCGAACGTCAACGAACCAACAAACGGGTCGTTCATAATTTTAAATGCTAGCGCAGAGAAAGGCGCATCATCAGCTGGCTTACGGTTTTCCTCTTCATCAGAATCAACCTTAAGACCTTTTGTCTCACCAATATCAAGTGGAGACGGAAGATATTCAACAACCGCATCCAACATCGGCTGAACACCTTTGTTTTTAAACGCTGTACCACAAAGAACAGGAACAAACACATTATCGACTGTACCCTTACGAATACACGCCTTGAGCGTTTTCTCGTCAGGCTCAGTACCCTCAAGATAAGCTTCCATCGCCGCATCATCCTGCTCAACCGCAAGCTCAACGAGCTTCTCACGATACTCAGCAGCCTTATCAGCAAGATCAGAAGGAATATCTTCTTCAGAGAATGACGCACCAAGCTGCTCACCATCCCAAACAATAGCCTTCATGCGAACAAGATCAATGTGCCCCGCATAATCACTTTCAGCACCAATCGGAAGCTGAATAACACAAGGAACCGCACCAAGACGATCAACAATCATATCAACCGTGTTATAGAAGTCCGCACCAATTTTATCCATCTTGTTAACAAAGCACATGCGTGGCACTTCATACTTATCAGCTTGACGCCAAACAGTTTCAGTCTGCGGCTCAACGCCAGCATTCGCATCAAAAACAGCAATCGCACCATCAAGGACACGTAAGGAACGCTCAACCTCGATTGTAAAGTCAACGTGACCGGGTGTGTCGATAATGTTCAAACGGAAACGCTCACCATTATAAGGCCCCTCTTTCGGAGAATCCCAATAAGTGGTCGTCGCAGCAGACGTAATTGTAATACCACGCTCTTGCTCCTGCTCCATCCAGTCCATTGTTGCAGCACCATCATGCACTTCACCAATTTTATGTGACTTACCAGAGTAAAACAGAATACGCTCAGTCGTTGTGGTCTTACCCGCATCAATGTGCGCCATAATCCCAAAGTTACGATAATTCTCAATAGCGTGTTCGCGTGCCATAATCCGTTTTCCTTATATCTTCTAAATCTCTAATCCGTATTTCTTACCAGCGATAATGTGCAAACGCTTTGTTTGCCTCCGCCATTTTGTGCGTGTCATCGCGCTTCTTAACAGCAGAACCACGATCATTCGCAGCATCATAAAGCTCAGCCGCCAGACGATCGCGCATCGTGTTTTCACCGCGCTTACGTGCCGCAATAATCAACCAACGCATCGCAAGAGCAACCGCACGCTCGCTACGCACCTCAACAGGCACCTGATACGTCGCACCACCAACACGGCGAGAACGAACCTCAAGACGAGGCTTAACATTCTTAAGCGCTGTGTGGAATAAACCAAGACCAACACCCTTTGCATTCAAAGCAGGATCAATATTCTCCTCACCCTCTGCATTCGTGTCGTTTACAGGCTTTTTACCATCAAGAATTTCAATAGCACCATAAACAATCCCCTCAGCCGTGGATTTCTTACCATCCAACATCAAGTTGTTGATGAACTTTGAAAGCACAAGATCCGCAAATTTGGGATCCGGTAAAATAACGCGTTTATCTGCTCTATGGCGACGTGACATAATTAACTACCTCTTATTTCGGACGTTTCGCGCCGTAGCGTGAACGTGATTGTTTACGATCTTTAACACCCTGCGTATCCAACGTACCGCGGATAATAGTGTAACGAACACCAGGCAAATCCTTTACGCGACCACCGCGAACAAGAACAACTGAGTGCTCTTGAAGATTGTGCCCTTCGCCAGGGATATAACAAATAACTTCAATACCTGTTGTCAGGCGAACCTTTGCAACTTTACGCAAAGCCGAGTTCGGCTTCTTTGGTGTTGTTGTATACACACGTGTACACACACCACGACGCTGAGGGTTGCTTTTCAGCGCTCTGTTTTTCTTGGCTTTTATAACCCTTTTACGGGGCTTACGTATTAATTGTTGAATGGTTGGCATATCAAACCTTCTTAAAAATTCTATATCTCAATGTTTGGATGGGGCATTTAGCGCGGATTTACACATCATGTCAAACACTAAAAGTGCCTGAAATGATATATTCTCCGCAGAGCATCCGAAATTTTGTACCACGCTAAATTAAAGTGAACCAAAATTTTTGTTTTCGGATGTTGCACGCCCTTACTACATAACGCTTTCGGGACGCCCATCACAGTGGCGCGGAATATAGGGTATAGATGAGGCTTCGTCAAGAAAAGTTTTACTATTTTTTATATAGAAACATTTTGTAAAATTTAAACAGCGTAATAAGGTGCTTTGAGTATTTCATTTTGCGGGTTTCAAAGAACGTATGACCAAAGAAAACTTCTTTCATATTCTTATTATTTTTTGTGTAACCGCAGTACTTTCGATACAGATGTTCAATGACGGTCTACCGATAGGTCATGATTATAAAAATCAAATCATTTCATATGATCTTTTTATAAATCAAGTCAATGAGGGAGAACTATACCCAAGATGGCTACAAGATGCCAACCAAGGTTTCGGAGGGCTGAATTTCTTTTACTACCCTCCACTTGTCTATTATTCAGCATCCCTCATTAATGCCTTCACATTCGATGCGCTTTCAATCGAGCACATACTATCCGCCAACATTTTACTATGGCTTTTCTTATCCGGTTTAAGTTTTTATATCTTTGCAAACAGCATCACATCCAAAAAGCTGAGCCTATTAGGAGCCTTGATTTATATAGTAACGCCCTATCACTTCTGGCACGAAATATACATGCGCAACGCTACGGCAGAATTAAGTGCCTATGCCTGGATACCAATTATATTTCTATGCCTCAGTCCGGAAAGATTACAAAAACCTACCTATATCACAACCTTATCACTGAGCTATGCCGCGCTTATAATGTCACATATTCCCTCTGCACTTTTTACATCTATTTTTATGGGTGCTTATGGCGTTTTAATGATTTTGCCACAGCAAAAATTTAGAGAAAAAGTAAAATACTCAGCCAGATTTACAATATCAATAATCATTGGAATATGTCTGTCCTGTATATATCTGTACCCTGCAATCTTCATGATGAAACATCTAAATTCACAATTTTTATGGAGCTTGGATGTTTTACAATACTATAAGTGGTATTTGTGGCCTCAGACAGATTGTCCGGAACCGTACCTTTGCAAAAATTTGTTTTCGATCTCGGCCGTGCAGTTTTTTGTGCCCCCGATCTTGTTCTTGTTACTACCCCGTATAGAAAAAATAGACACAGAATATAAAAAACACGCCATCAATTTCTTTTTATTATCTTTTTTATGCTTTTTTCTGATGACAGGTTTTTCAAAAATCATTTGGGACACTTTTATCCCACTTCAAAAAATCCAGTTCCCTTGGCGGTTACTGGTTATATCAGACTTTTTATTCATAGTATTGATCATACAACTATTTCAAAACACCTCTGTCAGCGCCTTAAAGGCATCGAAAACAACATTGTCTATCGTTGCGTTTATCTTTTTATATATAGCACTTTGCTTCTACATGACGGCGTCTCTCGCCATGATCCTTTATTCAAACCCGTATCAGGACGAAGACCACTTTCATCAACAAGTCGCAGCGAAGCTTCTTACTTTAGAACACATACCCCACAATAAAAACATGGCAACCAGCGTCCACACTCTGGTCACAATGGAGCCGTTACCACTGGTTAAGGTAAAATCAGGAAACGCGAACACCTCTGTCATTCACAGAACGCCCAGATACCTTGAGCTAAAAGTCACAGCAGAAACAAGCACGACAATTCAAGTGCGACAATTCTATTTTTCAGGATGGAAAATAAAAAATAAGGACACAAGCACAATAAATCAAAAAGAGTTTGATTTACATGATGCCAAACCATTTGGTCAGATGGAGTTTAACGTGCCAGCAGGAAAGCATCATATTGCCATAGAATTAGAGACCATGGCCGAAGAAAAAATAGGGGCATATATATCTTTGATAAGCCTTACATTCTTACTTCTGTATATTATCTTAAACCTTTATATCAGCCACAAAAAAAGGAAGCCGTAAGGGCTTCCTTTCAAATAATTATTTACGACCACATTAACCGTTTGCAGCTTCTTTCGCATCGCCTTCTGAAGAACCTTCATCAGATGATCCTTCTGGCAACGCCGCTACATCAGCAGAAACTGACGCAACAAGCTCCTCACGCTCAGGCATATTGGCAATCGCTACTTCATCACGATCCGCTGCTACGCGCTTAATCTCATTGACATATGCACCTGTACCAGCCGGGATCAAACGACCAACGATCACGTTTTCTTTCAAGCCAAAGAGCTTATCAACTTTACCATTCACAGCCGCATCTGTAAGAACACGTGTTGTTTCCTGGAACGATGCCGCAGAGATAAAGGAACGCGTTTGAAGTGACGCTTTTGTGATCCCTTGTAGAACAGGCCTACCTTCCGGTGGTCTCTTCCCGTCAGCAATATATTTCTGACAAGTCTCATCAAATTCCTGACGGTCGATATTCTCACCAACAAGATAAGTTGAATCACCAACAGCATGCACTTCGATCTTCTGCATCATTTGACGCACAATCACTTCGATATGCTTGTCGTTGATCTTAACACCCTGCAAGCGGTAAACCTCTTGCACTTCGTTTGTCAGATATTCTGCCAAAGCCTCAACACCCATAATATTAAGAATGTCATGTGGCACAAGCGCACCATCAAGAAGCGGGTCACCCTTACGCACGAAGTCACCTTCATGAACGGCCAAGTGACGGCCTTTTGGCACAAGATATTCAGATGCCTCTTCATCCGCACTCGATGGACGAACAACAATGCGGCGTTTCGACTTGTAGTCTTTACCAAACTCAACATAACCATCATTTTCACTGATAACAGCAAAGTCTTTCGGCATACGTGCCTCAAACAGTTCTGCCACACGTGGAAGACCACCTGTAATATCGCGTGTTTTCGATGTTTCGCGTGGAATACGAGCAATAATATCACCCGCTTTAACTTCTTGTTCGCTTTCAACAGAAAGAACAGAGTCAACTGACAAGTAATAATTTGCCGGCATACCGTTGGCCAAATTAATAACCTTGCCTTTTTTGTCTAGCAAAGAAATACGCGGCTTCAAGTCACCACCTTTTGGCTGTGAACGCCAGTCAATAACCTTCTTAGACGCAATACCTGTCGCTTCATCAACATCGTCAGTAACAGACACTCCTTCAACAAGATCGAAGTAATGCGCAACACCGTCTTTTTCAGTGATCACAGGAAGTGTGTATGGGTCCCACTCGGCCATTTTATCGCCGATTTTAACCTTTGCACCATCCTTAACCAACAAACGCGCACCATAAGGAATACGGTGTGTGGCTTTCTCATTACCCTTTTTATCAAGAAGAGCAATCTCAGTATTACGACCCATAACGATCTCAATACCTTCAGAGTTTTTAACCACGTTCTGGTTACGGATCTCGACCTTACCTTCAATGTTTGCATCAACATGTGAACGCTCTGCGCCTCTTTGCGCCGCACCACCAATGTGGAATGTACGCATCGTAAGCTGTGTACCCGGCTCACCAATAGACTGCGCCGCCATAACACCAACAGCTTCACCGATATTAACCTCGGTTCCGCGTGCAAGGTCACGTCCGTAACATTTCGCACAAACACCATGGCTTTCAGCTTCACACGTTAGAACTGAACGCACCTGAATTTCATCAATTCCGGCTGTTTCGATCTGCTCGGCTGTAACTTCGTCAATAACTTGAGACGCTTTAACAATCACATCACCTGACAGAGGATCTTTGATCTCTGTTGATGGTGTACGGCCAAGAATACGTTCCGCCAAAGACACAACAACATCCGCACCGTTCATAACCGCGCGCATTTTGATACCATCTTCAGATTCACAATCAACTTCTGTGATAATGGCATCTTGCGCCACATCAACAAGACGACGTGTTAGGTAACCGGAGTTCGCTGTTTTCAACGCTGTATCCGCAAGACCTTTACGCGCACCGTGCGTAGAGTTGAAGTATTCAAGAACGGTCAAACCTTCTTTAAAGTTCGAAATAATCGGGTTTTCGATAATTTCACCAGACGGCTTGGCCATCAAACCACGCATACCGGCAAGCTGACGGATCTGCGCTGCAGAACCACGAGCACCAGAGTGCGCCATCATGTAAACAGCATTCAGATCTTCGGAAATATCAGAAATACGCGCCATCATGGCATCCGCAACATCATCTGTTGCTTTTGACCAGATATCGATAACCTTGTTGTACTTCTCACCTTTCGTGATCAAACCATCCATATATTGCTGTTCAAATTCAGCAACCTTATCGTTGGCTTCAGTCACCAGTGTTAGCTTTTCCTCAGGAATGATCAAGTCATCCTTACCGAAAGAAATACCGGAAATACAAGCATACTTGAACCCAAGCTTCATCATGCGGTCACAGAAGATAACCGTATCTTTCTGGCCACAGTGACGATACACCGTGTCAATCATGTTCGAAATTTCTTTCTTCGTCAGAACTTGGTTCAAAACGCTGAAAGGAACATTCGGGTGACGTGGTAAAAGTTCAGACAGAATAATACGGCCTGGTGTCGATTCAACAATCTCTGTCTTACGCTCACCATTTTCATCAACGCCGTGATAACGACATTTGATCTTCGCATGCAAAGATACTACATGATTTTCAAGAGCATGAGCAATCTCACCCGCGCCGCGGAAAATCATGCCTTCACCCTTTTCACCATCAAGTGCGATGGACATATAATAAAGACCCAAAACAATATCCTGAGACGGCACGATAATCGGCTTACCGTTCGCAGGCGATAGAATGTTGTTTGTCGCCATCATCAAGCAACGCGCTTCAAGCTGCGCCTCGATAGACAATGGAACGTGAACAGCCATCTGGTCACCATCAAAGTCGGCGTTAAACGCTGTACACACAAGTGGGTGTAACTGAATCGCCTTACCTTCGATAAGAACCGGTTCAAACGCCTGAATACCAAGTCTGTGCAATGTTGGCGCACGGTTCAACATCACAGGGTGTTCACGGATAACCTCTTCCAAGATATCCCAAACTTCCGGACGTTCCTTCTCAACCATTTTCTTCGCGGCTTTAACCGTAGAGGCCATGCCGTAAAGCTCAAGCTTATGATAAATAAACGGCTTAAATAATTCGAGCGCCATTTTCTTCGGCAAACCACATTGATGGAGCTTTAATTCAGGCCCAACAACAATCACCGAACGACCGGAATAGTCAACACGCTTACCAAGAAGGTTTTGACGGAAACGACCTTGCTTACCTTTAAGCATATCAGACAGTGATTTCAACGGACGCTTATTCGCACCTGTAATCACGCGACCACGACGACCATTATCGAACAACGCATCAACAGATTCCTGAAGCATACGCTTTTCGTTACGCACGATAATATCAGGTGCGCGAAGCTCCATAAGGCGCTTCAAACGGTTGTTACGGTTAATCACACGACGATAAAGATCGTTCAAATCTGATGTCGCAAAACGACCACCATCCAATGGAACAAGTGGACGCAACTCTGGTGGAAGAACCGGAACAACATCCAAGATCATCCACTCAGGACGTGTGCCCGAATTAATAAACGCTTCAAGCAACTTGATACGCTTTACGTATTTTTTACGCTTGGCTTCAGAACCTGTCTCTCTTAGGTCTTCTTCAACCTGCGCGAGCTCTTCTTCAAGATCTAAAGCAGACAAAATTTCTTTCATCGCTTCCGCACCAATACCCGCACGGAAATTTTCCTCACCGTACTCATCTTGCGCGTCGTAATATTCTTCTTCGCTCAAAAGTTGGAATGGCTTAAGCGGAGTCATGCCTGGCTCGATCACGATGAAATTTTCAAAGTAAAGAACGCGCTCAAGCTCCTTCAAGGTCATGTCCATGATAAGACCGATACGAGAAGGCAATGATTTCAAGAACCAGATATGCGCAACCGGAGAAGCCAAATCAATGTGGCCCATGCGCTCGCGGCGAACCTTAGTCAAAGTCACCTCAACACCACATTTTTCACAAATGATGCCTTTATATTTCATGCGCTTATACTTACCGCACAAACATTCATAGTCTTTTACCGGGCCAAATATACGCGCACAGAACAAGCCGTCTTTTTCCGGCTTAAACGTACGATAGTTGATCGTTTCCGGCTTCTTCACTTCACCAAAAGACCAGCTATTGATCTGTTGCGGTGATGCGATAGAAATACGAATATGGTCAAAGCTCTGCGGGCCTGTTGGTTGACCGAATAAGTTCATGAGTTCATTCATTTTATTTTCCCTTTTCTTTTCTGGGCTATATCTTTTAAATCACCGATTATTAGGACTTGGTCCCGCTCTGCTTCATATCCACATTCAGACACAGGGCTTTAAGCTCTTTCGTCAAAACATTGAATGATTCAGGGATACCAATTTCGAAGTTGTCTTCACCGCGAACGATGCTTTCATAAACCTTCGAACGACCGGCAACATCATCGGATTTCACCGTCAACATTTCCTGCAACGTGTACGCCGCACCATAAGCCTGCAACGCCCAAACTTCCATCTCACCAAAGCGCTGACCACCAAACTGTGCCTTACCGCCGAGTGGCTGTTGCGTCACAAGTGAATATGGCCCGATAGAACGTGCGTGAATTTTATCATCCACAAGGTGATGCAGTTTCAACATGTACATAATGCCAACCGTCACATCGCGGTGGAAATATTCACCCGTACGACCATCAATCAAACGCATCTGACCAGAAGCATTAACACCGGCCTTCTCAAGAAGATCAGTAATGTCACCTTCATCCGCACCATCGAAAACAGGCGTTCCCATCGGCACACCACTGCGCAGATTGTTCGCCATTTCAAGGACTTCCTTCTCATCAAGATCAGAAACTTTTTCCTTGTACTCACGCTCGCCGTATACAGTTTGAAGCTTTTCATCAAGCTGTTTACGCTCTTCTTTCGTTGGGTTTTTACGGTCTTGGAACGCATCGATAATTTCACCGATTTGTTTACCAAAGTTCGCAGAAGCCCAGCCAAGATGTGTTTCCAAAATCTGACCAACGTTCATACGTGATGGAACACCAAGCGGGTTCAACACGAGATCAACTGTACGGCCATCTTCCAGATACGGCATATCTTCTTGAGGCATAATGCGTGATACAACACCTTTGTTACCGTGACGACCAGCCATTTTATCACCTGGCTGCATTTTACGTTTCACAGCAACAAAGACTTTAACCATCTTCATCACACCCGGTAACAATTCGTCACCACGTTGAAGTTTTTCAACCTTGTTTTCGAAACGCTCTTTCAAGTCATCAACAGCATCGTCAAATGTTTTTGACATCGCTTCGATTTCTTCCATGCGCTTTTCGTCTTTAACAGCAACTTGACGCCATAGGCCACGCTTCATGTCATCCAAAGCAGTCTGCGTAATCACAGCCCCCTTCTTCAGAGATTCACCTTTCGGCCCTGTTGCAACAGTTTGCCCTTCAAGCATTTGTGCCAAACGGCCATAGAAACCGTCCTCAAGAATACGACGCTCATCATCGCGATCTTTTGCAAGACGTTCGATCTCTTCTTGTTCGATTGACATCGCACGAGCATCTTTGTCAACGCCGCGTCGGTTAAACACGCGAACCTCAACGATTGTACCGGACGCACCAGGGGGCAAGCGTAGTGATGTATCTTTAACATCCGCCGCTTTTTCACCAAAGATCGCACGAAGAAGTTTTTCTTCCGGCGTCATAGGCGATTCACCTTTTGGTGTCACTTTACCGCACAAAATATCACCAGGGTGAACTTCTGCACCAATGTGAACGATACCAGCTTCATCCAAGTGTTTCAGCGCTTCTTCACCAACATTTGGAATATCACGTGTGATTTCCTCTGCGCCAAGACGCGTGTCACGTGCCATCACCTCGAATTCCTCAAGGTGGATCGATGTAAACACATCATCACGCACGATTGTTTCGTTGATCAAGATTGAGTCTTCGAAGTTGTAACCATTCCATGGCATGAACGCCACTGTGATGTTACGTCCCAAGGCCAACTCACCCAGATCAGTCGAAGGACCATCAGCGATGATATCGCCCGGCTTCACATTATCACCAACCTTCAACAATGGACGTTGGTTAATACATGTATCTTGGTTTGAGCGTTGGAATTTTGACAGCTTATAGATGTCAACCACAGGCTCATCCGCACTTACGATTTCAGTCGCCTGAACAACAACGCGCTGCGCATCAACTTTGGTAACAACACCTGCACGGCGTGCAACAACCGAAGCACCGGAGTCACGGGCAACAATCGCTTCCATTCCTGTACCAACAATCGGCGCAGTAGAGCGCAACAAAGGCACAGCCTGACGCATCATGTTTGATCCCATCAAAGCACGGTTCGCATCATCATTTTCCAAGAACGGAATCAAAGACGCCGCAACAGAAACCATCTGCTTGGGTGAAACGTCCATATATTCAATTTGTTCGGCCGTGGCCATCACGTTTTCACCAGCCTGACGACAAGACACAAGATCAGCTTCAAAACCGCCTGCTTTTGTCAAAACAGAGTTGGCCTGAGCGATTGTGTATCTAGCCTCTTCCATGGCAGACATATAGACAACTTCCGGTGTCACTTTACCGTTTTCAACTTTACGATAAGGGCTTTCGATAAATCCGTACTGATTAACACGTGCAAAAGTAGCAAGTGAGTTAATCAAACCAATGTTCGGACCTTCCGGCGTTTCAATCGGACAAATACGACCATAATGCGTTGGGTGCACGTCACGCACCTCAAAACCGGCACGTTCACGCGTAAGACCACCCGGCCCAAGCGCAGAAAGACGACGTTTGTGCGTAATTTCAGAAAGCGGGTTTGTTTGATCCATAAACTGTGAAAGCTGAGATGAACCAAAGAACTCACGAACAGCGGCTTGCGCAGGTTTAGAGTTAATCAAGTCATGTGGCATATATGTATCAATCTCAACAGATGACATACGCTCACGAATTGCGCGCTCCATACGAAGCAAGCCAATACGAACCTGATTTTCCATCAATTCACCAACGGAACGCACACGACGGTTACCAAGGTTATCAATATCATCAACCTCACCTTTACCATCTTTCAAGTCATGTAGGTATTTAACAATGGCAAGAATGTCATCCTTACAAAGGATACGGAACTGATCTTCAGCATCCAACTGCAGGCGTGCGTTCATTTTCACACGACCAACGGGGGAAAGATCATAACGCTCTGCATCGAAGAATAAAGATTCAAACAAAGCTTGTGCAGATTCAACTGTTGGTGGCTCACCCGGACGCATAACACGATAAATATCGATCAACGCCTCTTCACGTGTATCACACTTATCAGCCATCAATGTATTACGCATATATGGGCCAACATTAAGATAATCAATATTAAGAAGGCTAAGCTCTTGAACATTGGCTTCGTCTAGCTTTTCAAAGTCACCTTCTTCAATTTCATGCCCAGCCTCGAATAAAACCAAACCTGTTTTATTGTCAAAGATATCTGTCGCAAGATATTGACCGATAATCTGCTCAGCTTGAACCAAGATTTCCTTCAATCCATCTTCTGTAAACTTTTTCGCCTTGCGAGGTGTAATTTTCGTTCCCTCTTCAGCAACAACTTTACCTGACTTCGCATTTACAAGATCATAAGGAAGCTTAACACCGCGCAGACGCTCGCCGTCAAACTCTGTTCTCCAACCTTTTTTATCTTTCTTATATGACACACCGTCATAGAAAACATTCAGCAATTCTTCATTAGACATGCCCTGAACCATCAATGGATCAATTTGCTCGTCATTTGCTTCTGCTTCGGCACGTAACTTTTGTGTCTCCGCACTGTCCAGACAACGCAAGAATGTTGTCAAAGGTAACTTACGACGACGGTCAATACGCACATACATAAGATCTTTCGCGTCAAATTCAAAATCCAACCATGAACCACGGTAAGGAATAACACGCGCAGAGAATAAATACTTACCTGATACGTGGTTCTTACCACCATCATGATCAAAGAAAACACCGGGTGAACGGTGCATTTGCGAAACAATCACACGCTCTGTACCATTCACAACGAATGTACCGTTTTCTGTCATCATCGGCATATCAACCATATAGACATCTTGCTCTTTGATGTCGCGAATTGAACGCAGGCCCGTGTCTTCATCAACATCAAAAACAGACAAACGCAATGTTACGCGCAATGGCGCCGCGTATGTCATGCCACGTTGCTGACATTCTTCCACATCATATTTCGGCTTTTCAAATTCGTATTTTACAAAGTCGATTTCAGCTTTGTCACCGAAGTCACGAATAGGAAACACAGAGGCCAAAACTTCTTCTAAACCAGTAATTTCTCGGTCATCCGCCGGAACGTCCTTTTGTTGAAAACGCTCATAAGAGTCACGCTGAAGTTCAATCAAATTTGGCATTTGAGCGACTTCATCAATACGTCCAAAACTACGACGCACCCTTTTACGACCTGTAAAACTCTCTATACTGTTAGCGGAAATATACTTTTTTGATTCTTTTTTGGCTTTTGCTGCGCACATAATGATCCTACCTTTTTCAATTTCCTTGCTCCGAAAAGCAAAATAACCACTTCTCAGCATCATCGATCCGATGCCAAAGCGGCTGTCATTTTTTAACGTTTTTGTACCTTAATAAGGTCCGTATTCAATACCGGTATCACGTTCATCCCAGAAACTTTGTCTGCTATATGGCCTACAGCAAGGTCATTGTCAACCTTAATGTTGCTCCACATGCGAAAAAGCATCCCCCGCGTTAGAAAAAGCGGGAAATGCTGTATAAGTAATGTAATTACTATTTAAGAGCGACAGTTGCGCCAGCAGCTTCAAGCTTGCCTTTGATTTCGTCAGCTTCTGCCTTAGGTGCGCCTTCTTTGATCGCTCCACCAGCTTCAACAAGATCTTTTGCTTCTTTCAAGCCAAGACCTGTAATTGCACGAACTTCTTTGATCACTGCGATTTTGTTACCGCCAGCAGATTCAAGAACAACATCAAAGTCACTCTTTTCTTCTGCACCACCGGCATCACCACCAACAGCAGCAACAGCAGCAGGTGCAGCAGCAGCAGCTGTTACGCCCCACTTCTCTTCAAGAAGCTTTGAAAGCTCAGCAGCTTCCAAAACACTCAATTCAGAGAGTTGATCAACAAGTTTTTCTAGATTAGCAGCCATAATATTTTCTCCTTTTTTAACTATAAATAATTTTGCTGTTTAAACTTTTTTTATTAACTTTTTTCGCCATACGCCTTGGTTACACCAACGAGATCACGCGCTGGTGCCTGCAATACGCCTGCAATTTTCTGAGCTGGCGCCTGTAGCAAGCCAACAAGTTTGGAACGAATTTCGTCCAAAGATGGTAACTTCGCAATCGCCTCAACGCCTGCAGCATCCAAAACCATATCACCCAACGCACCACCAATAATGATGAGTTTGTCGTGATCCTTGGCAAATTTGTGCGCAACCTTAGCCGCAGCCACAGGATCTTGCGAAGATGCAACACCAGTCGGCCCAGTAAACAAATCACCTAACTGCTCAAACTGTGTGCCTTTGATAGCAAGCTTTGTCAAAGAGTTCTTTGTCACTTTAAAAGATGCGCCTTCAGCACGCAATTGCGCGCGAAGATCCGTCATTTCAGATACAGTCAAACCTGAATACTGTGTCACCACAACCAATTCATCACTGGTAAAGCGCTCATTAAGCTCTTTAATCTCGTCTTCTTTTTGTGCCCGGCTCATGCCCATAGGTCTTACTCCTAATTCTTAAAATTCTTCCAATAAAAAAGTGGCCTTCAAAGCCACCCATCCAATTACGATAAAAACAAACCCCCGTATATTTGGGGTGCTTACTTTCTATCTATGCAGGGCTTACACATGCCTACAGTCTTGGACAGATTTATTTAACGAGCCAGTTTCTATAGGTAAAAAACCGGCTCGTCAAGTAATTTTATTCTTTATGCCGCCTCAACGGTTTCCAGATTGATTTTCAAACCCGGACCCATTGTTGAGCTTAAAGACACCTTTTCAATAAATGTACCTTTGGCACCAGCTGGTCTTGCCTTGCGAATAGCTTCGACAAATGCAGAAACATTCTCGGCCAGCTTCTTATCATCAAATGATGCTTTACCAACACGAGCATGCACAACGCCTGCCTTTTCCGCGCGGAATTCAAGAGCACCGCCCTTGGCATCTTTAACAGCCTGCTCGACATTTGGTGTCACTGTACCAAGCTTCGGGTTCGGCATAAGGCCTTTTGGCCCAAGAACCTTAGCAACACGGCCAACAAGCCCCATCATGTCAGGCGTCGCAATACAGCGATCAAATTCAATGGCACCGCCCTGAATTTTCT
>CAXHFH010000048.1:0-16120 GCA_964015995.1 uncultured Alphaproteobacteria bacterium | reverse complement strand
GATGGGGATAGGACGCGTCAGAGCTCGATTGAGGAAATTGAAAAGGCCGGACGCGGCGTCATTGTTTTACTTCGTCCGCCAAACGCAACAAGCTTGTCTGATCGCTTGATGAAGAAACGTGACAAAACACCTGAAAACAAAGAAAATGTTATTCGTGATTATGGTATCGGCGCACAGATTTTACTAGACTTGGGCGTTAAGAATATGGTCTTACTAACAAACAGTCCGAAGAGTGTAATCGGACTTGATGGATATGATCTTCATATCGTTGATTATCAATCAATTTCTTAAATCAGGAAAAAGGATTTCTTAAGATGGCGCATGTGATGGTCGTTATTTCACCGTATTATGAAGATGTTTCAAAGTTTTTAATGGCTGGTGCGGAAAAAGCGTTGAAGGATAAGCGCGCAACGTATGAAATTTTCGAAGTTGATGGCGCACTTGAAATACCTTTGGCCGTGAAATTGGGTGCGGCGCGTAAAGAAGGGCGCGGTACTAAATCCAGAAAGTTTGATGCTTATGTGGCTTTGGGCTGTGTTATACGCGGTGAAACGTCGCATTACGATATTGTTTGCAATGAGAGCGCGAGTGGTTTATCAAGGCTTGCGCTGGATTACAGCCTTCCGATTGGTAATGGCATTTTAACCTGTGATACACTAGATCAGGCCGTGGTGCGTGCCGATCCGTCGCAAAAAAATAAAGGTGCGGATGCCGTTAATGCAGCTCTCTCTCTGTTTGAGTTGAGTTGTGAGCTACGATAGCGGGTGTGTGTAGGGATATAAAATGACAGCAGATAAAGCATTTGAAGAGAATAAAGAGTTTGTCGCGCGATTAATGGCGGTGCAAGCCTATTATCAAATGATTCACAACAAAAAGCCTATGCGCACGGTTGTTGAGGAATACCTAAACCGTGGTTTGGAAACAGACGATGGTAGTCAGTTCGCGGTTAAGCCGAATGGCGGATTGCTTAAGAAAATATTGTTTAATCTGGATGAGCGGTTGCCAGAGATAAGCGAAATATTGAAATCATACAGTAAAGACAGGCCTTTGGAATCATTGCTAAAGTCTGTGTTGCTTTGTGGTATTTGTGAACTGCTTATCCACACTGAAACCGATGCGCCGATTATTGTGAATGATTACCTGAACGTAACGCATGAGTTTTACGATCAAAAACAAGTTTCCTTTGTTAATGGTGTTTTGGACGCAGTGGCGAAGGTCGTGCGCGACGATATATCTACACAATCGAATGCAGGTGGATAAAAACATTGCATTTTATCAATAGCTAACCCCGCTTTAAGAATTCTCTGGTACCTTATAATGAGTAATTCGTGTTTTAGGGGTTCTTGGGTATATGCGTAATCTTTTTATCTTAACATTTTCTGTTTTTTGTCTTTCTGTGCTTGCGACCAATGTTGAAGCAGCCGAGAAAAAGGAAACAAGTGGCGCGGCGGAATACGTGAAGCTTGATCCTTTGTTGTTGCCAATCATAGATGAGGATGGTGTTCAGCAAGTCGTTAGTATGGTTGTTGCAATTGAAGTTGCCGGTATTTCAAACGCAGACAAGATTAAGGCCATTAGTCCAAGGCTAACGGATGCATATTTGCAGGATATGTATGGTATTTTGAACAGACACGCCGCACTTAAAGGCGGAATCATTCAGGTGCAAATGATCAAAGAACGTTTAAACCAAGTGACCAATAAGGTTGTTGGCGATGACATTGATACAGAAGTTCTTATTCAGGTTGTACAACAGCGCCCGATTTAAGGGATTGTTACTTTTTGGCTGTTGCCACCGTTAAAGCGTCCAAGATTTCCAAGTAATTGTTGCATAAACGTCAGGTCATTACCGTGGGTTGGCGTTTTTGTGCGTGTGTAGGGGATGTTTTGACGATCACCGTCCAGATGCTCAAGGGTTTGCACAATACCATTTTCATCAAAGCTAACTGCGACAATACGTTCATCAGTCACTTCATGATCTAAGATACTGCGTTTTTCTGTTTCTTGCCCGATATAGTACCAGACGTTGTTATTGAAGGTAGATTGCGTTGTGGGTGAACCCAAGATACGCAAAACATCAGAGCGTGTGTGCTCTCCCGGCTTTACTTCCTCAACCTGAAAGTCCTGCAACATGTTCCCGTGTTGTGACGTCACAGGTGAGCAGGCTGTCGCTGTTCCCAGTAATAAGAGACAAAAAACAATTTTGATTTTTTTTTGCATGGCATTCTTTGATATTAGTGATATGTGTTACGAAGCTTAGAGATAATTTTCAGAAAAACCTAGAGCAAAAATTGATGTTGGGCGGATTATTCAAGAAAAAAGATAACGGCGCGCGCGATATGCGGGACATTACCGATGATTTATATTCCTGTGCACTGTTAAATACACGTGAACCAATATTTTATGAAAAACATGGCGTGCCGGACAGTTTTGATGGGCGCTTTGACCTGTTGCTTGTGCATCTTTTCATTATTATGCATCTTCTTATGGGGCGGGATGAATATGAAGATTTGGCGCAGTCCCTGTTTGATTCTGTGTTTAAGGATATGGATCAGACGCTACGAGAGATGGGGATTGGCGATATGGGCGTGCCAAAACACATGAAACGTATGATGAAGGCGTTTAACGGACGCATGCATTCCTATCAGTGGGCCGTGGACCCCGACAGTTTGGAAGGGCAAGAGGTTGAAGGGCTTCAGAAAACATCTTTGGTGCAGGCATTAGAGCGTAATCTTTATGGCACAGTGAAGGACAATGAGGGCTGGGATCAGAGCGTTCTAAAAGACATGGAAGCATTCATTGTTGATAACATAAAAGACAAAAGCCCTAAAAGAATTGAAGATATTCTAAATGGTCTTATTGTTTATAAGAACAAGGAAGGTTAGGTATGAGCGAATCTGAAACAGTTTTACCGGAACAGGAATGGTCGCATAATTTTGATGTTGAAGACGTCGATAATAAGCCTGTTGAGATTACAGTGACGGCCCCGGACGCGAACTTTCCCGCTCTTTGTAATCGTCTTAACATACATTCCATAGAGGCGTTGAGCGCAGATATCGTATTGGTTCGGAATGATGTTAATAAAGTCATACATGTAAGTGGTCGCATTAATGCCGATATTCATCAGTTATGTGTGGTGACGGCAGAACCGTTGGCGCAGAATGTCAGCGATACATTTGAGGCATGGTTCGCAGAGCCGAGTAACGCGGTGTCTTTCACAAAGGTTAAGCGTGAGCGTGATGCCGTTAAAGACAAGAACGAGCAGCCCATATTGGAAGAATATGATGACCCCGAAGAAGTGGTCGATGGAAAAATAGATTTAGGTGAGTTGGTAACACAACATTTATCCTTATCCCTGAACCCTTATCCGAAGGCCGAGGGAGCAGAGCATAGCGTGCAAGAAACAGCCCTTGATGATGAAGATGATATTTATGCCAACCCATTTGCGGCACTGAAAGATTGGAAAGCATCCGAGAAAAAGAAGGATAAATAAGGGCGGGCGCTGTAAAAAAATCATCAATAAGTGTAATAATTTCCTTGCGTTGTCGCTGGATTTTCGCTATTACCCTGTTTCCGTTCACAATAATTTGTTAGAACTGTAGAATAAAAGCACGATTAAAGGATTAGAGCTATGGCTGTACCAAAGAGAAAAACAACTAAATCCAAGCGTAACATGCGCCGTGCGCATCATGCCTTACCTGTTGAAAACTGGGTAGAAGACAGCAACACAGGTGAGCCGGTTCGTCGCCACCATGTTGACTTGAAGACAGGCATGTATAAAGGCCGTCAGGTTATCGAAGATCGCGATTAGAGCATACCGCGCTAATCGTCTTTGCTGTTTCAAAAGCGTTAAATCTACGTTATATATCTTGATATAAAAATGTCATGCGGATGATTTGTGTCTGCGCGGCATGTTCAAAACACACACGGGATGTGACTTTTTGCCGGATCAAACGACATCAACGGATTACATTAATATTGCAATAGACGCTATGGGCGGAGACTTTGGTCCGAGCGAAATTATTCCTGCTTTGGATCTTGTCGCAAAAGGCAGGCCTGATGTTTCTTTCTTGGTCTTTGGTGACGAAAACGCAATAAAACCGCACCTATCTAAATATCCCAACTTGAGCAAACGTGTTTCTGTTCGTCATACGGACAAAATGATCAAAAATGACGACAAGCCGTCTTTGGCTTTGCGCTCCAGTAAGGGCTCAGGCATGCGCTTGGCAATCGAGGCGGTTAAAAGCGGTGAGGCCAAGGCCGTTGTGTCCGCTGGTAATACCGGTGCGTTGATGGCACTGGCCAAAATGGTTTTAAAAACGGTTCCCGGGATACATCGCCCTGCGATAGCATCGGTTATGCCCGGTATTAACGGCGACAGCATTATGCTTGATTTAGGAGCGAATGTTCTTGTTGATGGCGAGAACCTCGTGCAGTTCGCGATTCTGGGATCAATCTTCGCCCGTGCGCATAAAAGAATTGAAAGGCCAACCGTTGGTCTGCTGAATGTAGGCTCAGAGGAGACTAAAGGGCCCGATCATGTTCGTAAGGCCGCAGAAATTCTATCCTGTGTAGACTTCCCCGGTGAGTATAAAGGATTCGTTGAGGGCAATGACATTACCAAAGGAACGGTTGATGTTATTGTCAGTGATGGCTATGCGGGGAATATCGCGCTTAAGACTGCCGAAGGGGTCGGCAGCCTGACAAAGCATTATTTCAGTGAATCATTTTCCTCCAGTCCGCTGGCGATGCTAGGCGGTTTGTTCGCATACTTTTCGCTTAAGTCCCTCAAAAAGCGCATGGATCCTCGGCTTTATAACGGGGGTGTGTTTTTGGGATTGAATGGTGTATGTATCAAAAGTCATGGTGGGGCAGATGCTTTGGCATTTTCACAAGCCGTCGTACTTGCCGTTAGATTGGCAAGAGAGGGATATATTGATCAGGTCGTAAAGGATATTGCCCACTTGACTGATCAAGAAACGTTTATATCCCAAGAAGCGTAAAAGTAAGAGCCTAAGGAATTAATGTAGCCTATGTCTATCCGTTCTAAAATCATATCAACAGGAAGCTATCTTCCCGAAAAAATAATGACAAACAGTGACTTGGAGAAAGTTGTTGATACTTCTGATGAATGGATTTTTCAGCGTAGTGGTATCAAGCAGCGCCACATTGCGGCCGACGATCAAAGCACAGCCGATATGGCCGTGATTGCCGCCAAGAACGCGATTGAGCAAGCCGGCATAAGTCCTGAGGATATTGACGGTATAGTCGTGGCAACCACCACACCTGATCAAACATTTCCATCGGTTGCGGTGCGTGTTCAATCCGCGCTGGATGTGCCTGTTGGTGTTGCGTTTGACGTTCAGGCGGTGTGTACAGGGTTTGTTTACGCCCTCAGTGTTGCTGATAATTTTATTAAAGCAGGGCAACTTAAACGCATTCTGGTGATTGGCGCAGAGAAGATGAGCGCGATTTTGAATTGGGAAGATCGTACAACATGCGTGTTGTTTGGTGATGGTGCAGGTGCGGTGATCTTAGAAGCGCAAGAGGGGGGTGACGCAGGCATATTGTCGTCGCATCTATACGCTGACGGTCGATTGAAAGATATTCTGTACACTGACGGCGGTGTCAGCACCACAGGCGAAAGCGGTCATATTGTGATGCATGGCCGCGAAGTGTTCAAACATGCGGTTAATCTTATGGCAGACGCCGTGCGCAAGGCGCTTGAGGAAAATAAACTCGAAGCCTCAGACATTAATTGGCTCGTGCCGCATCAGGCGAATATTCGCATCATCGAGGCCACAGCCAAGAAGCTGTCTTTGCCGATGGAGCGTGTCGTCGTTACGGTTGAAAACCATGGTAATACATCAGCGGCCTCTATTCCGTTGGCATTTGATCATGCAATGCGATCGGGCAAAATAAAAGACGGTGACCTTGTTCTGTTCGAAGCGTTAGGTGGCGGTTTAACGTGGGGATCGGCGCTTGTGCGTATGTAATCGCGTTATTTTCCATACCAATTTTTATCAATAAAATCTTTTTACCCATTGAACCCGTATCATTTTTTTGTGGTTATACGTGTCAGGAAGATTGACGCGAACATTCTGAATCGGTAGTCTTAATATACACAAAATGGAGTTATAGCTATGGAAAGTCGCACGGTTACGCGCGCAGATCTTGCCGAAGCAGTTTATGAAGAAGTCGGCTTGTCTCGTAATGAATCATCTGATTTGGTTGAATCTGTATTAGACGAAGTTTCAAAAGCATTGATTGATGGTGAGAATGTAAAGGTTTCATCTTTCGGGAGTTTTACAATTCGCGAAAAGGGGGAACGTATTGGACGTAACCCTAAGACGGGCGTAGAAGTGCCTATTTCTCCACGTAAAGTATTGGTTTTCAGAGCATCTCATGTGCTTAAAGACCGTGTGAATAGAGGGAAATAAAAGAGTTTCTCTAAGATTTTAAGAAGTTCGACAGAAAAGGTATTATGGTTATGCAAGAGAGTTCAGTGAAAAATACGAATGAGAATAATCATGACAATGACTCCTCTTCGCAAAAATCTCCTGAATATGACCGTAGTGCCGTACAAGCTGGTGCTGCTCTTAATAGCTCCCGCAGAAAAAAATCAGCCGCAGCCTTCAGAACCATCAGTGAAGTTGCTGATGATCTCGGCGTGAAACAGCATGTCTTGCGTTTCTGGGAAACCAAGTTTTCACAAGTAAAGCCGTTGAAACGCGGCGGTGGGCGTCGTTATTATCGCCCCGAAGATATAGAGCTTCTACAGGCGATACATCATCTTTTGTATGTTGAAGGCTATACCATCAAAGGCGTTCAAAAACTGTTGCGTGAAGCCGGTAAAAAACAAGTCGTTAGCGTGTTTTCCGGTAAAAAATCAGGCGTAGAGCAGAGAAGGCCACTTACAGGCGGGGCATCGCATGCCGCGGAGAAAGTACAGAGCACGCCAGATAAAATGGGCAATCTATCACCCAAACAACGCGAAGTTTTGGAAACTGTTCTTGAAGAGCTCAAGGAATTACGCGGCATGATTAAGCCGCGTGGCTAAACGTTTTCAAAACGTATTGATTTCTCCCCCGTGAGTTGTTAAATACTCTAAATCTAATCTTAATAATGTCGGAACGTAGCGCAGCCTGGTTAGCGCACTAAGCTGGGGGCTTAGGGGTCGGAGGTTCAAATCCTCTCGTTCCGACCATTTTCTCAGATAACCTTTATACTTCAAAACATTAAACGGAATGGATGCATGGTGTAACCGTGAGGTGATCTATTTCGTAGGCTATGTTCCTTCTGGTTCTACCCAATGTTTCAGCATGAAAAATACTTTTTAATATTGCATTTTCACCAACTGTTATAATATAACACTTTGTGTCTGTGAATGCAGGCTTAACAAGAATGCGAGGCAATGAAGATGAAGCACTCAGAACACACTAAATTACCCGTCACCGTTTTATCAGGATTTTTGGGAGCAGGAAAAACCACCCTGCTTAATCATGTCCTTAATAACCGTGAAGGTAAAAAAGTTGCTGTGATCGTAAATGATATGAGCGAGGTCAACATTGATGCTGCGCTTGTTGAAAAAGGTGGCGCTGACCTCTCTCGCACCGAAGAAAAACTGGTTGAGATGAGTAATGGTTGCATTTGTTGCACGTTGCGTGAAGACCTATTGGAACAGGTTCGTGAATTGGCGAAAGAGGGAAGGTTCGATTATCTCTTGATTGAAAGCACGGGAATTTCTGAACCTCTGCCCGTAGCCACCACCTTTGATTTTCGCGACGAAGACGGGCAAAGTCTTTCAGATGTGTCGCAGCTTGATACGATGGTGACGGTCGTCGATGCTGCCAATCTTATTAAAAACTACAGCTCAACAGATTTCCTGAGAGACCAAGGTGAAAGTCTTGGTGAGGACGATGAGCGGACATTGGTTGATTTGCTCGTTGAGCAGATTGAATTTGCCAATGTGATTATATTAAATAAAGTCGATTTAGTCTCAGAGGAAGAATTAGATACCGTCGAAGCAATTATTCGCGGTTTGAATGCCAAAGCGAAAATTATCCAAACAACACTTTCGCAAGTGGATATGAATGAGGTGATGGATACTGGCCTCTTTGATTTTGAAGAAGCACAGGAACACCCGCTTTGGGCGCAGGAGCTTTATAACCCGAATGAACATGTTCCCGAGACAGAGGAATATGGCATCACAAGTTTTGTCTATCGTGCCCGTGAGCCTTTCGATCCTGCAAAAGTCTATAAGTTTTTTAATGATGAATGTATGGGGGTTGTCAGGACTAAAGGGTTTTTCTGGCTCTCATCTCGTCCGGATTTTGTCGGTGAGGTGTCTCAGGCCGGTGCGATTATTAGGCATCAAGGTATTGGCCGCTGGTGGGCTGCTATTCCCAAAAATAATTGGCCTGATGGAAAAGAATTTGAAAATGTTATCAAGGAATATTGGACAAAAGATTTTGGTGATCGCAGGCAGGAAATTGTCTTTATAGGCCTTAAGGATCAAATGGATGAAGATTCAATTCGTAAGCGTTTGGATGAATGTTTGGTTAAAGACTATCTGAGTGCTCCGGAATTTTGGCAAAAACTGACAGACCCGTTCCCTGAGTGGTTTAAGCAGGCAGCTTAGTATTTTTCAAGAAAGGCCTTAATGTGTCAGAACACGAAGACCCTCATGATCATAAGGAGCATGTGCGCGAACATTCCTGTGAGGATGACCATCAGCACGAGCATGAAGATCATGAGCATGGGCATAGTTGCTCTCATGACCACAGCGATCACGAACATCATCATCATCATAGCCACGAAGACCATACAGGATCAGGAATAAAAGGTTTTTTTAAACGCTCTGCTGCGTGGATTCAAAGCCATCAAAGACCTCTTGTTTTGGGTGCATCAGCCTTATTAGCAACCACCGCATTAACAACTGTTGTACCATCGGGCATTTTGCCGTTACTCGCATTGGGGGCAGGTGGTCTGTATTTAATGCACAAAGCGAGTGATTATGCGCTGGTAGATTTTGAATCCTTTGGCGAAAAACGCGGCATGTCTGCAATGTCTTTGGGGATTATGACAGGCGTTATTCATAGCGCGAGTGAGGCCGTTGTTTCATTTTCTGCTCTTGCCGATGGCGCGCCGGAACTTGCGCTTTCTAATATCGTTGGCGGATCAATCGTGCATACTTTGGGTATATTAGGTGCAACTGCGGCTATCGCGGGAATAGGTGATAAACATAGTGACCGTGTGGGTTGGAAATTCAACTCCGCTGTTATGGCCGCAGGTACGGGGGCATTGGGCGCGCAATTAATGGGTGGTGAGCTTATTCCCGGCTTAGGGCTCGGTATGGCAGGATTTGGCCTTTACCATCTTTATAAACGTGTAAAAGGTGGCGAAGAGTGCACTCATGATCATGGGGATGGACACTCTTGCGGACATAGCCACGCGCACAACCATGAAACAGAGCATGATCACTCAACAAACAGCCATAGTGCCTGTGGGCATGACCATACTCATGATAAATCCCCAAAATCACGCCCCGCGTGGGTTGATGGTGCGTCCGCTGTGTTATCGCTGGGCGCGTTAATTGCCGTATCTGATGTGGTGGTTAGTAACATTCTTGACCTATCCGATAAAAGCGGCATCAGCCATACCGTTGCAGGAATCGGTATCGCCGCAATCGGCACTGCCTTGCCAGAGGCCATCATGACCATCAAAGCTGCCTTGAAAAAGAAAACAGGATTTGCCCTTGGAAATGTAATGGGCTGTAATATTACAAATACGCTACTGGTGGGCGGTGCGATTGGAGCGATTAGCGGCTTAGACAGTCTGGGCGTAGACTTGGCCGATCACCTCTCGAACATTCAAGTACCTGAATCCCTACGCCCAAATAATGTAGAGGGCATGTTAAATTGGGGGGCCTTTATCGGATCATCCGCACTGGCGGTTGGTGTCTTAAGCGCACAAAACGGTAAAATTAAACGATGGCAAGGCGTAACGGCGGCGGCACTATATGCTGCATACTTAACCACAATGACACAGGTTAGCGAAAAGCCACTTCTTCATTGCCATTTTCATGCAGAAGGTCAAATTCATTGTGCAAACGATAACAGCGAGCTAGACGATCAAGAATTGGAATTTTACTTCGAAGATCCGGAAATTGATGCCCCGACCATTGAGATAGACTAACTAATTAGAATTTTTCGAAACAAAATCCCAAAAAGTGGCATGATCAAGTCTCATCAAGATTGATGAGGCGTTAATAGCTGCGTCGGGCGTTCTGTGGAGTAGTCCCTTCGATCCGCCCCGAAAAATAGCGACATCCCAGCTATTCATATATTGTCGTGCCGACAAATCTTTAACAATTTTCTCATTTGGTGCGCCATTCGCAAAGGCGTTGCGATCTGCGGCTTCGTCGGGTAACCATTCTGTGCCTTGTCCGGCATATGTAACAAGCAAGCGCATAGGGACATTGTCTATATGGTAGCGACTACAGCCGCGCTCTGTGCCTAAACAAAAGCCAATAACATCACTTCTTTGTACCTCGCAAAAGGCAGTGCAAATCTCGGCCATATCGGAAACCCAGCGAGAATAAAAAGGATCCTTCTGGAGCTGTTGAGGAATATCGTCTTCGAGAATATATTCTATGTCATCTATAGCAGTGTCTTTAAAAACTTGACCAACATTTCGAAAAGGCGTTTGCATCAGCTTTTGAAAAAAGACGTCAGATTCCTGCGGTGCGTGGCGCTCTGCAATGGCGAGTTGATGATTGCTATATGAGAAGCCTTTTAATTCATCAACTTTTGCTACTCTCGAAACATTCATTGTGCTTCTAATCTCTTGAAATTTTAAAATAACATTGTATATACTGTTATATTATAACAGTATGTTAATCAAGAAAGTTTCTGATGAAAGAATTTGAGGATACTATATGGGTTGTTTTCGCCACTTTTGAGCTTGTGGAGGGTATGCCTAATGAGATCCTGTCGCCAGAAATTCAGAGAGCCTCTGGTTACATGGCCGTTAAAGCAGACACCGAATGGGATGTTCGCAAAACACTTGAATCCGAATTAAAAGATATCAATCTAAAATTGGTCGAAACCGATGAATTTTGTACTGTTAATTCAGTTTATGACGTTTTGGATTTTGATGAACACCTTGCTTATAACGTCGAGCGATGGGAAGAGGGGTGTGACGCCGCTTGGGGCACAATTTATGAGTCTTATGGTATCGCTTGTTAATAATCACTTTCGGTCGTTTATTTTATCTTTTTCCCAAAGACAAAAATTGTTGCCTGTATGGACTCGTCTGAGCGTACGCTACAAACTTGACGGATTCTATCAAAAGTGCGACCTTGAGGTGTGACCTATTATAAGCATAGGCCGTGTATCCCAGTGTCTGTAAGGGTTCTGTATTTTGGTTGTGTATCCTCTCGTTCCGACCATTATCATACCATTCGCATTTATGCGGATTGGATGATAATTTTTGATTAAGAGGTTGAAGCTAAACGGATGTTTGATAATGGCCAATATGAAAAATTTACTTCTGATTACTTTGTTTATAATACTGCCTAATGTTAGTCATGCTTCTGAGGTCTGCTCATGTATACATCATGTAACACCTGAAGAGGCATACCATGAATTCCCTGCTATTTTTTCTGCGCACGTACATAAATACACCCACCCAGGGGCTGTGCTCAAGATCGATAAAGTATGGAAAGGCATTTCTAATAAAGAATTTCTTGATGTTCGTAATACGACTATTTGCGGTTACGGGGCTTTAAATGCACAAAAATATCTTCTTTATGCCTACCCGATAAAAGATAAAAACAATTTAGAACTTTATGATATTATTGGATGCAACCCTTCAAAACCATTAGACGAAGCAAGAATTGATTTACAATACTTGGATGCTCTTGTTGCAGAAAAAAACACTGAATTAATTAACCAATCTCTACCTCGAATTTTAAGTGATACAAAAGAAAAAAATAAAGTTCGTCTTCAGGCTGCTAAAATAATTGATGTAGTAATCCACAAAAGTATGGGTAAGGAAATTCCCGAAGGAACGGTTGAAGCCCTTCTTAAAGCAGCAAAAGCTGATGATCCTGAATTAAGAGGTCAAATTGTATTCTCTCTTGGCACTTATTATTTTAGAGAAAGAAAAGATGTCCATGATGCTCTGATCCAATTTTTAAACAGCGATAATATACATATCCGACACGCAGCTGCAGCGTCTCTCGAAGATGCACAAATTAGTAACTCCAATATTTTTAATGCTTTGGTTCTGTCATTTAACCAAGTTCAGGAGAAAGGAAGAGATGGATGGAATTTAAACAAAACAAAGGACTATGCCGATCCTTATAAAAATATCCTTGCTAAATACTGTTTAGCCATAGCTGAGAACGCAAAAACCAAAGAGAACAAGAGCAAAGCTATTGATCTTATTCTCAGCGTGACCAAAGAAATAGACGGGAATCGCTTAGAATCTGATGTACGAAAGAAACTTAAAAAGCTTCAGAAAGGCATGTGAAATAGAAAAAGAGTGATAAGGCAAATATAGAAATTAAATCTTTCAAATTTTTTTGCTCTTTACTAAAAAATGAAACCTCGTGTAGGAATAAATTCTTGACCATTCTTGTCCAAAAACGCTAAACTGCGGATATTCACCACCACAATTACGTCTTTTTTTCGGGCCCGTTTTTTTGAATTCGGGCCTTATTTTTACACATTTATATCAAAGGAAATGAAATATGCTTTCAAATATAGGGCAGATTGGTCGCCCGCAAAAATTAATCGGGGCTATTGTTGCCCCCTCTTTTACACCCGCGAGCCTGTCACCGCTTTTATTGCTTGATGGTGGCACCGATGCCGCGGCTAGCCTTTGGAAAACCTCATCATCGAAATGGCCGAGCGCCTATCAGGATGCTTTATCCAATCAGCCAGTGATCAATGCCGGAGCCGTCGAGTTTGATGGCACGGATGATTATATGATTGGCGGGTATTACAATTACGGCGCAAAAGTCGCGCAAACCCTGCCTGATGGTGCGGGCTCTGATATAGGAAAGGGAATTACTTGTACTGGGCTGGCTATTGATGATGTCACTGATACCTTTTGGGTTTCGAACCATGGGCAGGCAGGTGATGGAGATCCGTATACGCCAAGCCTGATGAATATCAGTAAAGATGGCTCAACCAAGATCAGTGAATTGGTCTTCACCACGCAATTTCCATCGGCGCAATCCATTCAGGGCGTTACGGTGGATACGAGCGATAGTACGCTCTGGTTTATATCAAAGGCTGAAAACTTGATCCGCCATGTGTCAAAAACAGGCACAGATTTGGGAAGTATTACAGTTGATAGCGGCGCGAATGGCCTGGCGTATGATAGCGGGGATGACACGTTACTCGTACTTTATGATGATAAACAACTCAAACGTTATAACGCGGCCACAGGGGCATTGATTGAAACTGTGGTGACGTTCACCACCTTATCAAATGTTGATCATCTATATCTGGATGAAACCAATAATCTGTTGTGGGTGTCTCACGGAGTGAGTGGCTTAACGTCGTGTGTGAGTGCTTATTCTATTGATAATGACGTATTATCTGACCCGATCAGATTGTCGGAGAGCATCGCCATTGAAGGCATCTATCTGGATGGCACCACGCTTTATATTGCGGATAATGGGTATTTTCATAGTGGTATGTTTAATCAGCTACATACATACAACTTTGATCCTGATGGCGTTATATCAACTATAACAAACCCTTACGCGTCATTAGAGTTTAATGTGGTCGTTCACATTGGGGCGACGAGTTCATCTACAGAAGCAATATGTGCAATCGGTGACCCTTTAAGTGGACGCGGTTTTGCATTGTTTTTGTTTGGTAATACCGATGATACGGTGCGGATCATTATTAATGATGGAAGTGCCCCTTTGGATATATTGGCAATGACATGCTCTACGCCGTTAACCACTTATTCTATACTCACGCTTAAGGCTGATTTTGCGAACCGTACGTTTACCTTATATCAGAATGGAATTTTGCAAGGGCAGGGTACCTACGACGCCGACATTGATGCATTCATTTTATATAATGCGTTATCTATCGCCGGGCTGTCTGACGGCTCACGCGCGGCTCATGTTGATTTTAAGAATTTGTGTGTCACTGATTACTTACTGAATACGACACAGAATAATATCCTTGGGAATTATCTTGCCGCCCAGCATGGGCTGTCATGGACGGATATGTAGGTAATTTGTTTTATTTTATCTGGTGACATGCCCATATCATTGATTACACTCATTCATTATGAGCGAGTATATGATTTACGTCACATTTGAAGATGAAACACAGGCGCAATCTATATGCGAAGTCGTGGTAAGAGAAAAACTAGCGGCATGTGCGAACATTTTCCCGTCGCATAAATCTGTGTATTGGTGGGAGGGAAAGGTGCAATCCGCGAATGAGTGTGCTGCAATCCTAAAAACTACAGATAAAAATTTGGATGCGTTAAAGAATGAAATCGTTAAACGCCACAGTTATGATGTGCCTTGCGTCGTGGCGTGGTCGATTGAAAAAGGGCATGCACCGTTTTTAGATTGGATTAACCGTGAGGTGTTATAATACCTTATACTTAATTCTATGTTTTTATTGTATAATTTTATTGACACCATGTGTTTTTTTCGCCATAAATCCTCATCTTTAAATAATTAGAACAGATGAAAGTTGTTAAAGAGATGAAAACATATTCTGCAAAACCTGCTGAGGTTGAGAAGAAATGGGTCATAATAGATGCACAAGGCGTTGTTTTAGGACGCTTGGCGAGCATCGTTGCCCTACGTCTTCGTGGCAAGCACAAACCCGAATTCACACCGCATGTTGATTGTGGTGATAACGTTATTGTTATTAATGCTGATAAGATTCACTTAACAGGTAACAAGCGCGAAAAAGATATTTTCTACTGGCACACAGGATTCCCTGGTGGAATCAAGCAACGCACAAAAGGGCAAATCCTAGACGGTAAGCATCCTGAGCGTGTTGTTGAGAAGGCTGTGGAGCGTATGCTTCCAAAAGGGCCTTTAGGACGTCAGATATTTAAAAATATGCGTGTTTATGCTGGTACGGAACATCCACATGAGGCTCAACAGCCTGAAGTTTTGGATGTTGCGGCGATGAATGCAAAGAACAAGAGATAAGGATAGGGCATTATTATGGCTGATAAGAAAAAAGAAGAAACAGTAAAAGACTTGAAAGATATCGGTGCTGCTGTTGCTGAAACTAAAGCTGAGGCTCCTGCTGCATCTTCCGAAGGTGCGGATGCGCAAGCAGAAGCTCCGGCGAAGAAGGAACCTAAGATTGATGATCTTGGGCGTGCTTATGCAACAGGTCGTCGTAAAGATGCGGTAGCCCGCGTTTGGATTAAACCCGGTTCCGGTAAAGTTGTTGTTAATGGCAAAGACCAGGGCGACTATTTCTCCCGTCAAACACACCGTTTGATTTTGAACCAACCATTTTTGGTTGTTGATCGTGTTGGCAAGTTTGATGTAATGGCAACCGTTAAAGGTGGTGGTCTATCTGGTCAAGCTGGTGCAGTACGCCACGGTATTTCACGTGCGCTTGAGAATTTTGAACCAGATCTTCGCCCATCCTTGAAGAAGGCCGGCATGATGACACGTGATGATCGTATCGTCGAACGTAAGAAGGTTGGTAAGCACAAAGCTCGTCGTACGAAGCAGTGGGCAAAACGTTAATTCAAGCGTTCCAATATTTATACAGATTTCAAAACGTCCCGAAAAAATTTCCATCGGGGCGTTTTTTTGTTTATCCTCTGTTTATGAATAAAGGAATTTTATCAACTGTCATTGTGGTTTTGTTCTCATTTTTCTTTTTGAGCGCAAATTCAGTGCGGGCGGATGAGTGCACCAAAGGGCAGTTATCTCTCGAGATGATGACAGAAACATTTGTTCCGCAAGATACGTACATGGCATATATTTCAGGTGTCGTTGACACTCCTAACCCTCTCTATACATATGATCTTACTTTTGAAGAATCAACACGTGGTATGCTGCGCGGAACGCTGAGCCTTTATCAAGAGTCTTTTGATGCCGTTG
>CAXHFH010000047.1:0-16195 GCA_964015995.1 uncultured Alphaproteobacteria bacterium | reverse complement strand
GCCAGTATCAGGAATTAATGCTGAATCTTCCCACACTTGATAATTTTTAAGGATTGTCAGTGTTCCGGAATACTGCGGTAATGCGCCACCGTTAAAGCAATTAAGGATTTATAAAACGTGAGCAACCCGACTTTTTCTTTCGAATTTTTCCCCGCTAAAAATGATGAACTTGCCGAAAATTTATGGCCTGAGGTCGAAAAATTAAAGGCGCTAGACCCTAAATATATGACGGTTACTTATGGCGCGGGTGGATCAACGAAGGACGGTACGCTTTCGGCGTTGAAAAAAATTATCGGCATGACTGATATTCCAATGGCATCTCATTTGACATTTTTGTCCACGACGAAGCCTGAATTGGATGAGTATATTGACAAGCTCTGGAATACTGGCGTCAAGCATATCGTGGCTTTGCGCGGTGATTTGCCAAAAGGCACATCATTTGATGATTTTGTTGGCGATGAATATTACGATTATACCAGTAACTTTATCACCGCACTGAAATCCAAATATGATTTTGAAATTTCTGTCGGCGCGTATCCTGAAAAGCACCCTGATGCGCCTTCATTGGACGCAGATATTGCTGCGCTTAAATTGAAATGTGAGGCGGGGGCGGATCGCGCTATTACGCAATTTTTCTTTGACAATAACATTTATTATGAGTTCGCCGAGCAATGTGACAAAGCGGGCATTGAAACGCCGATGTGCCCGGGCTTGCTTGCAGTGCATGATTTTAAGGGCATGTGTGGTTTTGCTAAAAAGTGCGAGGCTAATGTGCCGGACTGGATGCATGAGAAATTCGCAGGGCTAGAAGATAAACCGGAAGATGCGCGCAAAGTGGCGATTGATTTACTGGTTTCACAAACCGAAGATTTTGCGAAAAACGGGATTGAGCATATTCATTATTACACAATGAATAAGGCCGATATCACCACGCAGGCGGTTGAGTCTATTTCTTAAAACACAGCACCTGAATTACATATTTTTTATGTGGTTTAACGGCTCTAAAACCGTTGGTGGGCTTATATTTGCGCGCGTATCGTGATTATTTGGCGATGCAGCATATTATTTGTGTGTTTTTCCTTGATCTTTGTCCTTAACCGTTCTATCCCCATTGGAAGCGAATTTTACATTTTTATATACCGTAATGGAGGAACATATGGTTCTGGCAACAAATTTAGGATTTCCGCGTATCGGCGATATGCGTCAATTAAAGAAGGCTGTTGAAGCCTATTGGAAGGGCAAAA
Source organism: uncultured Alphaproteobacteria bacterium (assembly GCA_964015995.1). Lineage (GTDB taxonomy): Bacteria > Pseudomonadota > Alphaproteobacteria > Micavibrionales > Micavibrionaceae > UBA1672. The sequence goes on along the minus strand of CAXHFH010000047.1, from coordinate 14,951 downwards.
GCTCACAAGATGATCTACTGAACACAGGTAAAGAGCTGCGTGCTCATAACTGGAAGCTACAGAAAACTGCAGGCTTGGATCACATTCCTTCAAACGATTTCTCATTCTATGATCAGGTTCTTGATACAATCACAACATTGGGTCTTATCCCAGAGCGTTATAACTGGGATGGTGGTCAAGTTGATTTGGACACATATTTCGCAATGGCGCGTGGTCGTCAACAAGGCGATGTTGATGTAACAGCAATGGAAATGACAAAGTGGTATGACACAAATTATCACTATATCGTTCCTGAATTTGAAGAGGGCATGGAGCCGAAGCTTTCGAATTCAAAAATTTTCGATCAGTATCAAGAAGCCAAAGATCAAGGCATTGAAACTCGCCCTGTTCTTGTTGGCCCGGCTAGCTTTGTTTTCCTTGGTAAAGCCCAGTATGACGGTTTCGACCATGAAGAAACAGTGAAACAGTTGGTACCTGTTTATAACGAAATTTTGGCGAAACTCGCCGAACAAGGTGCTCAGTGGGTTCAAATTGACGAGCCTGTATTCTGTCTTGATCTATGTTCAAAAGGACAAGCGGTTGTTAAGGCGGCTTATGACGCACTTGAAAAGCCCGCTGGTTTGAAAGTTATCGTGACATCATATTTCGATACATTGCGCGCGAATGCGGATCAGTTCTTTGGTCTGCCTGTTGATGCGTTGCATATTGATCTATGTCGTGGTCCGAACCAAGCGAACACATCTGCAAATGATGCAGAAAAGGCATTGGATGAGGCATTGGCAAAAGTTGGCGATAAGACATTATCTGTTGGTATCGTTGATGGTCGTAATATTTGGAAAAATGATCTTTCAAAATCATTAAACTTTGTTGAAAAGGCTGTCGCTAAGCTCGGTTCAGATAAAGTGTTTGTTGCAGGATCTTCTTCTTTACTGCACACGCCTGTTGATCTGAACAGCGAAACACAAATGGATGCAGAATTGAAAAGCTGGATGGCGTATGCCACACAAAAGCTTGATGAAATTGCAACTATCGCAAAAGGCGCCAATGATGGCCGTGATGCGATTGCTTCTGAAATTGCGGCGAGTGACGCCGTGCAGGAAGATCGCCGTACATCAAAGCGTATCCATGATGATGCTGTTAAAGCACGTGTTGCTGATATCAATGATGAGATTACAAATCGTAAGTCACCATTTGAACAGCGTCAGAAAATTCAGCATGCTGCTTTGAACTTGCCGCTTTATCCGACAACGACAATCGGATCATTCCCGCAGACGCAGGAAATTCGCAAGGCACGTTCAGCATTCAAAAAAGGTGAAATTGGCGAAGCCGAATATAAAGAAGCGATGGAGCAGGAAATTCGCACTGTTGTGGATTATCAGCATAAAGTCGATATTGATGTTCTTGTGCACGGTGAGCCGGAGCGTAACGATATGGTTGAATATTTCGGTGAGCAACTTGGCGGATTTGCATTCTCTAAATTCGGTTGGGTTCAGTCATACGGTTCACGCTGTGTTAAGCCACCAATCATTTATGGTGATGTATCACGCCCAACGCCGATGACTGTTGAATGGTCTAAATATGCGCAGGCACAGACTGATAAAATCATGAAGGGGATGCTTACAGGCCCTATCACGATCCTTCAGTGGTCTTTCGTTCGTGATGACCAACCACGCAGTCAGACATCAAAGCAGATTGCATTTGCGATCCGTGATGAAGTTGCCGACCTTGAAAAGGCCGGTATCAAGATGATCCAGATTGACGAAGCAGCCTTCCGTGAAGGTCTACCGCTCCGTCGCGATGATTGGAAAGCCTACCTTGATAATGCTGTTGAAGATTTCCGTATCACAGCGTGCTGTGTGGAAGATGAAACTCAGATCCACACACATATGTGTTATTCGGAGTTCAATGACGTGATTGATTCAATCGCGGCGATGGATGCGGATGTAATCTCGATTGAGTGTTCACGCTCTCAAATGGAATTGCTTGAAGCCTTCACAGAGTTCAAATACCCCAACGAGATTGGCCCGGGCGTTTATGATATTCACTCACCGCGTGTGCCTGACACACAGGAAATGATTGATCTTCTTGAAAAAGCTAAGATCAATTTGGATGAACGTCAAATCTGGGTGAACCCTGATTGTGGTTTGAAGACTCGCGGATGGCCGGAAGTTGAAACATCATTGAAAAATATGGTGGATGCAGCCAAGGAAATGCGTTCAAAGTCAAAGGCTAGCCAAGCGGCCTAACACCTGAAGTCTTATAATTTTTCTTAAGCCCGCCGGAGCAATCTTGGCGGGCTTATTTGTATTTCCTTAAAAATCTTCGTATAAAATAAAGTATAAATAAGAAAACGCAAAAAAGCGTTGGAGTGATGGTGGCGCATTTTTATTCAGACAGTAATCCTTACGATGCCCCTTTTATAATTAAAGGGGTGGTGTTCGACAATGATAATGCGCTTTATCTGGAACCGCAGAACGCCTACGAATATCACGTCAGTGCTGCCGTTGAGGCCGTTCAAGAACAATTGCCCGAGTTGCCCGATTGGAAAGTCAGGCTCATGTTGCTCGCCAGTAAGGCTAAATATGGTGGATCGCTTGATATCTTTGAGAAAGAGCATGGCGCAGATATGCCGCAGCTTCGTAAAGATCAATATGCACGTTTAATAGACAACACCATCGGTACGGGGTTCTTTAATCCTGATAATACGCCTGGTCGTGGTTTGACTACCTTATTATCATCAGGGGTTCAGTTAGGAATTGCAACGCACGGCAGTAAAGAGTGGACGTTTCATTCATTGCGGGAAAATCAACTGGCGCATATGTTTAATGATACCAGTATCGTGACGAAGGAAGACGTTAAGCACGGCAAGAATGTCGGGCCTGAAATGTATGATGCTATATTGGATGCGATGGGTGTTCCTGAAGCGGATTATGGGCAAGAACGCGGTATAGGCTATGTGATGGTGGAAGACACCATGGTAAATCTTAAGTTTGCAAAAGAACGTGGCATGACCACCATTTTGATTGATGCTGACAGATATGATCCTGATGAAATAGCGGATTATGTTGATATTGTTGTGAAAACTAACAGTGATGCTGTTCAAGCGGTTATTGCGAGTAACGCCAATTTTTCGGTATATGCGAAGATTGATTCATCTGTTGTGGCAAAAGACAGCGTTCGAAATTCTGATTTCGTTGATGGAGATGAATCTCCCGACGTTTCGAGAATAGATTTACATTAATCAAAATTATGAAGGGTCGCCAAGACTGAATCCGAGTCTGTTAGGATAGCCCCTTTTTCACGCATATCAGCAAGCTTTTCTTCAAGTTTAGGATCCTCGCCACCGCCATTTTCTGTCATGTCTGTTAATACGCAGACATTAAAGCCCGCCTTAAGAGCGTGTTTGACGGTTTCATAAACACATCCACTCGTGTTAAAGCCTGATACAATTAAATTATTAATTCCCTTTTCTTCTAGCATTCTTTTAAAGGGGCTGTTCTCATCATAGTCATTAAACTGATCTGCAAAAGGGGAGGCTTTGGATTTACCGGAAAAGAAATCTGTTTCTTTGTCGGGTTGGACTTTATGGAATCCGCCGTAAACGTCTTCATTTTCATGTGGTCTGTTTCTGAAATAAACCCATCCGGTTTTGAGGCCGGCATCTTTGAACTTTGGAACCAGGCCGGCGATATCATCGCTTTTGGCGTCGGTCTTTGCATCGCCGCCGCCTTGAAAATAATCTGGGTTTTCAGGGTTATGGCGATAATCGGGATCGGCAAAAAAACGTTGTGCATCGATGACAATATGCGCCGTAGATTGGAGGATCTCTTCATGATCTACCAGATTAAAATCGACTTCGTCGACACCGAAAAACTCAGCTAATGTTTGTGGCTTGGACACCGCTTTTTACACCCTTATTTTTCTTTGATATTAAGGCGAAACTATAGGGAAAGTCAAATAAAGCGCACGTTACTGAGCTTTTGTTTTCAATTTTTCAATAACAAGCTTTGCCACGTCTGCGGATGATGGTGGGTTTTGCCCTGTTACGATGTTCCCATCTGCAACGGCATGAGGCGCAAAATTATCCGTTTTAACAATGTGTGCGCCGAGTTCCTTCAGCTTACTTTCCAAAAGGAAGGGCATGGAATCCGTCAGGCCAACGGCATCTTCTTCGCTGTTCGTGAAGGCGGAAATTTTGCGCTCTTTAACAACGGGATCGCCGTTTTTATCGGTGACGCCAACGAAAACGGCCGGACCGTGACAAACGGCGGCAACGACCTTGTCATTGTCTAGGGTCGCATTGATAATCTGCGCGAGTTTTTCGTTATTGGGGTAATCAAACATTGTGCCGTGCCCACCGGGGAAAAATACGGCTGCGTATTGGGCGGGGTCTATTGTTTCTACGGACGGTGTGTTTTTAACAGCGGCCTTTAAGGCATCGTCCTTTAAATATCTTAAAACGCTTTTCGGTTTTTCAGTTTCATCGTTGAGGCTTCGTGGGTCTATGGGTACATCACCGCCTGCAACGGTTACAATTTCAACATTATACCCCGCGTCCTTAAATGCGTAATAGGGGGTTGTTAGCTCTTCTAACCAGACACCCGTTGGCTCGGTCGTGTTGCCCATGGTTGCGCTTGAGGTGATGATAAATAGAATAACAAGTGTTTTCATTATAATGCTCCCATGTATAGGCGTTAGATTTTAGCGCCTAAGCTGCTTTACGTAAGATCGCCGTAAAGAACCCGTCCGTGCCGTGACGATGCGGTGTAAGGCGCATGAAAGGCGAACCTAAATTGCGCGTAGGCTCTATGGGCTCAATTCTAAATTCTTCATGTTCCGCGAGGAATTTTTCTATTTGTGCTTCGTTTTCTTGTGGGAAGAGTGAGCAAGTCGCATAGACCAGTTTGCCTCCGGGCTTCACCGCGCGTGCGGCCTTTTCTATGATGTCGGACTGCAATTCTAGGAGCTCTTCTAAAGACGGACCGTAATGTTGCCAACGCGTGTCGGGGTTGCGGCGCCATGTACCGCTACCACTGCAGGGAATATCGGTCAGCACGATATCGAATTTTTCTTTTTGGCGTTTAAACCATTTTTTATGTTTGTCATCAGATAAGGGGCGCACTTCTATGATGTCGGCTAAGCCTGCCTTTTTGTATCGCTTGCGACCATTTTCAAGGCGCTTTCCATCAATATCCATCGCAACAATTCGGCCTTTGCGCTCCATTGCGGCGGCGAGCGCGAGTGTTTTACCACCTGCGCCGGCACAATAATCCAGGATTTGCATGCCGGGTTTCGCACCACACAGCCATGCAATGAGTTGTGAGCCTTCATCTTGAATCTCGATCCATCCTTTTTTGAAGGCTTTGGTATGCGAAATAAAAGCTTTATCTTCACAGCGCAAAGCCCAAGGACAGAAAGTGGTTTCGGCGGTTTTAACACCATCCTTGTTCAAGGAATTCATCGCGTTTTCACGATCTATCAGAAAAGTATTAACGCGCAAATCTAATGGTGCAGGTTCTAACATGGCACGCATTTCCGCTTCGAAATCGTCGCCAAAGAATTCTTTTAAGATTTCTTCATGCTCAGGGGGGCATTCCACTCGAACCACATCGGGCATATCTTTGCGCTCTAAAGGCTGTCCGGCGATTTTTCCAAGAAAGGCTTGTTCGTCTTCATTGAGCGTTTCCGGCGCATACTGCGATCCGTCAAACAGGGCATTGACACGTTTTTCATCGGCGCCTTCACCAAGGGCAGTCCATGCAATCACACGGTTACGCGGTGTGTCTTCGGTTTTTGTGTGCTCCAACCACCACCCCAACCTTGCATGGGCGCGAGTCATGGCGTAAATGCGCTCTGCGACGTTACTGCGGTCTTTGGAGCCGATATAACGGCGTGTGCGCATGTAATCGCCCACACATTTGTTGAGTGGAACACGTGCTATGTGCGTGCTTTCCAGAATTTCGATAGTGGCGTTTATACGGGATGCGGGTTTCATGGGTCAGACTATTACAGGAATGTGGGTATCTCTACAACTAACTTAAAGAATAATTTTTATGATGAGCAGCGTGGCTGAGCACGCAAGTAGGGTTTCAACTGCCAGAAAGAATTTATCTTGCGGGATTTTATCGTGCAGTTTTTGCCCCGCATAGAGGGCGAATAAAAACCCCGGATAGGCCATCATGCTCGTCATAAATAAATCCCACGTTAGTAAGCCTGTGCCAACTGTACCGATCACACGTGGAATATTGGAGAGGATCAGGGTTGCGGTAATACTGGCGCGAAACGCGGAAGATCCAGCGACGTGATCTTTCAGATATAGAATAAAAGCAGGACCGCCTCCGCCCATCATTGCGTTTAGCATCCCCCCTAAAAAACCTGCGAGGTGTGCATCCCCCCATTCTATCAATCGGCCAAGTGGGTCGAATTTCGTGTGCTTACGCAGCAAATGCAAAATGATATAGGTCGCCAAAAGGCCGCGCATGACGTTGCCATTAAGGACATTAAGCAAAGCAATACCGAGACAAACACCAATAAGCATGGATGGTACCATCTTATAGATTGATGGCCATTGAATGTCTTTACGGATTGTCCAAATTAGTAAACCCATTGAAATTTGATAAATCATGACCATAGAAACAACGTCTTGTACTGGCATGAATAGACTGAGTAGGGGGATACAAATTAAACCACCGCCAAATCCCAATAGGCTCTGTGCGAAAAAGGCAAAGGCGATAATGATGATGGTTAGTATAATCATGGTTGCGTTTTAGGTATTGGTTTGATAGTCAAAAGAAAAACTCGGTGGCATAACGCACACCGAGTTTTCTCAAATGGTAATTAAAAACTGATTAGTGAGCAGCTTTCTCAGCAGCGTCTTCAGCTTTTTCTGCAGCATCTTCAACAGCTTCAACTGCATCTTCAGCAGTTTCTTCTACAGCTTCAGCGGCTTCGCCAGCTTCAGTTTCAGTAGAAGCAGCTTCTTCAGCAGCGTCAACAGCATCTTCAGTTGCTTCAGCGGCGTCCTCAGCAGCCTCAGTAGCAGCTTCAGTTGCTTCTTCACCAGCAGCAGTCACTGTTTCAGCAGCTTCTTCTGCAGTGTTAGCAGCAGCTTCAGTTGCTTCTTCAGCAGCCTCAGTAGCAGCTTCAACGGCTTCGCCAGCTTCTTCTTTTACTGTTTCAGCAACAGCAGCAGCTTTTTCAGTTGGTGCTTCGATACCAGCTTCTACAGATACAGAAGTGTACACAAACAAACCAACAGCAGCCAAAGCGGCAAATGTTAAGAAGTACTTAGTCATGATAGTTTCCTCATATTGTTTTATTTCACTCAAAACGTTAATTTTGAGCGTTCACTACTATGCTCATTTTGAATATTTTTGCAAGTTTCTTAGCATTTTCACGCTAAGCTCATGATTCCGTTCGATAATTTGGCGCCTCGCGCGTGATTGTCACGTCATGAACATGGGATTCTTTGAACCCTGCGCCCGTCATACGGACAAATTCCGATTTTTCACGCATTTCCTTGACTGTGGCACAGCCTGTATATCCCATAGACGCCCGCAAACCGCCCACCATCTGGTGAAGAACGTTACCAATCGGCCCTTTATAAGGGACACGCCCTTCAATGCCCTCGGGGACAAGCTTGTTTGATTGGTTCACATTACCTTGGAAGTAACGATCAGCAGATCCTTTCACCATTGCACCGACAGACCCCATACCGCGGTATGATTTATAAGAGCGACCCTGATAGAGAATCACTTCACCGGGGGCTTCGTCGGTTCCGGCAAATACACCACCCATCATCGCTGCGCGCGCGCCCGCGGCGATGGCTTTTGCGAAATCACCTGAATATTTGATGCCGCCATCGGCAATGACGGGAACGCCTTTTTTCTCGCATACGGACACTACATCCATAATGGCGGTTAATTGTGGTACGCCGACACCGGCAACCACGCGCGTAGTACAAATAGAGCCCGGGCCGATACCAACCTTGATGGCGTTCGCCCCAGCATTGATAAGTGCGTCTGCAGCATCTGCTGTGGCAACGTTTCCGGCCATGATTTGCAGGTCTTTATTGTCTTTGCGAATATTGGCAACAGTTTCAATGACAGCTTTTGAATGACCGTGCGCCGTATCAACGACAACCAGATCCAATCCCGCGGCGGCTAGAGCAGCTGCGCGTTGAACACCATTAATGTCGCCTGTACCTACTGCAGCGGCAGCACGCAGGCGATCATCAGGATCTTTTGTCGCAACAGGGAATAGCTTTGATTTCTCGATGTCTTTAACGGTCATCAAACCGATACAGCGATTGGCGTCGTCAACAAGAAGTAGTTTTTCAATGCGGTGCTTATGCAACAATTTCTTTGCATCTTCTTTGGAAATGTCCGCGGTCACTGTTACCAAATCTTTGGTGGTCATTAATTCTTTGATAGGTTGCGCTTCGTCATCGGCAAACCGTAAATCGCGGTTGGTTAGGATACCCACAAGCGTGCCGTCATCCTCAGTCACCGGAAAGCCTGATATGTTATACCGGCTCATCAATTCCCACGCATCACCTAGCTTGGCATCGGGGCGCACTGTGATCGGGTCAAGAACCATGGCGGATTCAAATCTTTTGACTTTACGTACCATGGCGGCTTGTTCTTCAATCTCCATATTTCGGTGCATCACACCGATACCGCCATTTTGTGCCATCGCAATGGCCATATCGACACCTGTGACAGTGTCCATGGCGGCCGATAGGATCGGAATATTCAAACGGATATTTTGTGTCAGTTGTGTTGATGTATCAACTTGATTGGGTTGAACGTCAGATGCTCCGGGTAGAAGCAAGACATCATCGAAGGTGAAAGCTTCACGGATTTTAGATGGATCTTTAATTCGGGACATAACGCAAACCTCCAGCAGTTCTTTAAACGGGCGAAATTTGCAAGTGAGTTATAGCGTATTTTCCGAAGATGTAAAGTTTGAAATTTACGAGGGACGCAAACTACATAAAATTGTTATGGAAAATAACGATTTATTAGGCTTCTTAAGATATTATTAAATCAGCACAACAATTAGGTATAGGTGGGCAAAAATGATACCAAGCAAAGGTATTGCATCAATGTATGCAAAAATTATGGGCGATCAAACGCTCTTGGCCATGGCTCAAGGTAATCTTCTGAGTAATCTTGAAAGAGTAGGTAAAGTAAGAACACACACATTCATTGCGTTTAACGGGCAAACAGAACACGGCATCAGTCAAAATTATGGGGCTGAGCGCTATTATTCATGGGAGGATACGACCATTGATTGTCGCAATGCTCCAGATTTGGCCATGAGCGATAGAATTAAGACGTTAGATGATGCTCTATCTGAGAACACACGATTTAAGAAATTTAAAGAAGATATAGAAAAGCGCATGAATGGTTATGTAACCGTAGAGCCATTTCATAGTGTTCTGCGCGGTGAAGAAAATATGCGCTATAATATTAAGCGCAAATCCAAGATCGAGGATTTTGATATTATTCGTGTTGGTGTTCGTTTAACCGCGCGCGATGAAGATGCATTTAAGGCAGGTTTGCATGCGCTAAAAGATATAGATAATCCGTTTAAAATTAAAACGCGTGCTCTTAATCCTGAGCCTGATTTGCAAATGGCATAAATCAGCACTTAAATCGTTCAAAAAAATCGGGCCATATTTTTTTCAAATCGGGCCCGTTTTTGTGCCTGATGCACTGTTAAGCCTCTTTTCCCTTAAACCCTGTGGCAACCAAATATTGTTCTGCACTTTCTTTTCGGCTAGCGGGAGGTTTAACGTGCTTAACGGTTTTGAATGTTTTTTTCATTTCTTTCAATAAATCACTCTGCGCACCACCTTGAAAAACCTTGGCAATGAAAACACCATCATCTTTCAGCACTTCGCAGGCGAAATAATAAGCCGCCTCCACGACAGCCATGATGCGTATGTGGTCGGTTTGTTTATGGCCTGTTGTGTTGGGCGCCATATCACTCATGACAATGTCAGCAAGCCCGTCAGCAGATGTTTTTTGTAATTCTTCCTTCAATACATCCGGCGCATCATCATCCATAAAATCCATCTCAAATGTCACAACGTCGGCCATTTCATCCATTGGCAGCAGATCAATGGCGATCACTTTGCATCCTTTTTCTGTTGCGATTTGACACCAACCACCCGGCGCGGCGCCAAGGTCAATGATTGTTGCGCCCGGTTTTAGGCATTTGAGTTTTTCGTCAATTTCCTTAAGCTTGAACGCCGCTCGACCGCGGTAACCGTATTTTTCGGCTTCAGCGATATAGGGATCATTCAACTGCCTGTTTAGCCAGCGCGTCGATGAATTTTTACGACCTTTAGCGGTTTTAACTTTTGTTTTTGGTTTATTGCGTGACATGAGTGATCCTTTCCTACAAGACCATAAAAATGGAGCCGATCAAAAAGATCATAAAGAAAAATGAGAGGCTTGCCGCCATAAAAACAACCCCCCTTGTTTGTGATGAGAAATGCGCCATGAGTAAAAACAGAACATAAAAGAAGCTTGAAACTGCGAGTAAGCGCGTGTGGACATTTATCGTCATATAACCGATAATACCGAATTCGTAGCCAATATGAGTCATGATTTCGGATTGGAGACGAATAAGAATCATAGTGCTAATGACGAAGCCCAACGCCCACCAACGATGCTTTTTGTGGACACCAAAAAATAAAATCGGTATCCAAATAATATCTATCCAGTAATAAATCAGGTCATCCATACGAATGAGTTTATGACATGCAATGTTTTAAAGACAGATTAAAAATAGTTTTTGTTGGCCTGATCCTCTGTTTGATTATGTTGCCCGCCGCCGCGTATGCACAGCAAAAAGCGCCCAGCTTGATTAGAGATACTGAGATTGAAACTATTTTAAAAGAATGGGGTGCACCAGTATTTGAAGCCGCTGGCCTGAATCCAAGCAGCGTTAATATTATTTTGGTGCAGAGCGATGTGTTGAACGCCTTTGTGGCAGGTGGCCCGAATATCTTTATATATACCGGCCTCATCAGTAAAACCGAAAACCCGGGCGAATTAATCGGTGTTCTGGCACATGAAACAGGGCATATTGCGGGCGGCCATCTCATCCAGACTCGCGATGCCATGGAGCGCGCATCGTATGAAAGTATTATTGGAACAATATTAGGCGTTGGAGCAGCCATCGTCAGTGGCGATGCCGGTGCGGTGCCTGCCATCTCTTTGGGGGGGAGTGCTCTTGCACAACGTAAGTTTTTGGCACATAGCCGCGTACAAGAATCGAGCGCGGATCAGGCGGCTTTAAGCTTTTTAGAAAAGGCAAAAATTAATCCGCAGGGGTTATCAAGTTTCATGGATAAGCTGAAGGCCGAAATATACATGCCTGAAAATCAACAAAGTGAATATGTGCGCACGCACCCACTCGTGGATAACCGAATAGAGGCCTTGCAACGCCGTATAGATGATTCCGCTTACAAAAATGCACCTTATCCGCAAAAATGGATGGATCAACATGCACGCATGAAGGCGAAGCTCATTGGGTTTATCAACCCTGGTCAAATTCCATGGGTTTATAATGATCAGGATCAATCAATCCCTGCGCAATATGCGCGCACTATTGCCGCGTATCGTAATAACCAAGTTGATAGCGCCTTAAAGCAGGTTGATTTGTTGCTCGTAGAGGAGCCTGATAATCCATATTTTTTAGAGTTAAAAGGCCAGATGCTCGTAGATTTTGGTAGAGTAAAAGAAGCGCTGCCTTATTACAGACGTGCATCAAGTTTGCTGCCGGAGGAGCCGCTTTTGCGTATTGCCCTAGCGCATGCCTTGATCGAGTCGACTTCACAGAATAATCGGAAAATACTCACTGAGGCAGTTGAACATTTGGAGCGCGCACTCAGGGATGAACCTCGTTCATCTCGAATCCATAGGCTTTTGGCAACGGCGTATGGTCGATTAGGACAAGATAGCAAGGCAAAGATCCATTTGGCTGAAGAAGCTGTTTTACAAAGACATTTTGCTTATGCTACGCAACATGTGGAGGCTGTGCTAGCCGTTGAGTCTGAGGGTTCTGCTATTTGGATTCAGGCGAAAGATATACTTTCTTTTATAAAAACCGTTAAAAATGGGTGACTTTTTTCGAATAGTAACGAATATTGTAATAACAATTGATCTAAGCAAGGAGTAGGAACTTGAATATCTCACTTAAGAAAATGAAATTTTTGGCTTTAACTGCGGGCGTATGTGCCGTTGCGATGAGCGCAAGTACACAGTCTGCGCAAGCGGCTGAGAGTTTTACAGCGGATCAGAAAAAAGAGATGGAAGTCTTATTCAAGGAATATATTACGAATAATCCTGAACTCATTTTGGAATCAGTTCGGAAATATCAGGAAGATCAAGAGCGCAAAGTTATGCAAAGCGCGCAAGAAAATTTGAAGGAATACCAGTCGTTCTTCGCGCAAGATGATATTCCAATGGCAGGGAATCCTGAGGGTGATGTTACAGTTGTTGAGTTTTTTGATTACAATTGCGGTTACTGTAAAAAAGCGTTTGAAGATGTTCAAAAAATCATTGCAGAGGATAAAAATGTGCGCGTAGTCTTTATGGATATGCCGATTTTGAGCCCGTCATCTGCGAAAATGTCTAATATCTCTCTGGCTGCACATAAACAAGGTAAGTATTTTGAGACGCACCGTGCCTTGATGGATTATCGCGGTAGCCAAAGTGATGAAGCATTTTACAAGGTTGCTTCGGATGTTGGTTTAGATATGGAGAAACTGAAAGTGGACGTTGAGAGTCCTGATATTCAAACATTTATCACGAAGTCTAAAAATATGGCACAGGCACTCGGTGTTCGTGGTACGCCTGGCTTTGTTATCGGTGATAAGGTCTATCCTGGTTATATCGGTATGGATGCAATGCGCAATGCAATTAAAGAAGCGCGCGCAGCGAACGCCAAAAACTAAATACATCACGGCAAGCTTTAAGGAACGATATATTAGATGAAACGGACGAATATCATACTTCTGGTCCTTTTGGTCTCGGCGTTGTCATACCTGTTTTATGTGCATACTAAAAATGTCAATGAACAGCTGGCGCTTATTTACGATGTGCCCGGTAAGTACACAATGACGTCGCCGAACGCTGATGTAACTATTCTGGATTTCAATAATTATAATTGTGAGCATTGCCGAACGCTTCATCCTGTTCTTAAGGAAGCTATGGAGCGTGACGGACGGGTTCGTTACATTTCCAGAACAGTGTCTTGGGCAGACGGTGATTGGGGTAAGGAACTTGTCTCTGCGCCCTATGCGGCCGGAGAGCAAGGTAAATTTATCGAAATGCATGATGCTATATACGAGAATTGGCCTGTTACTAGTCGTGAAGAATTATTTGAAATAGCATCAGAAATTGGTCTCGACACAAAGAAGCTCAGCCGTGATTTATCCAGATCGGATATACAGGCGTGGGCAGATACTAACTTCAAATTTTTCAAGGATTGGGGTATTCGCGGCACACCAACTTTAATTATTGGAAAAAAGTTTTATCGTCCAAAAGCCAGTGGTCCAACGGTAGAGGGGCTTCTCGAGCAATTTGATAAGGCAAGGTAAGCTTGTTAAGTCTTGATCTCAAGAGATGGTTGTAAGTCATGAAATCAATATTGATCCTTAACGGCCCGAATCTAAACATGCTGGGGCGCAGAGAGCCTGAAATATATGGGCATCAAACATTATCCGATATCGAAACGCTCTGCCAAGAAAATGCTAAAAAATTGAGTTTGTCTGTTGATTTCAAACAATCCAACCATGAAGGGCAGCTTGTTGAGTGGATACAAGAATCAATGGATCAAGCTGATGGTGTTATTATTAATGCGGCTGCGTATACTCATACATCAGTGGCCATTCATGATGCGTTGAAATTATTAGCCTGCCCGATTATCGAGGTGCATTTATCCGACCCTAAAAAACGTGAGGGTTTTCGCCATTTTTCATATATTGAAACGCTTGCAACAGAGGTGATTTCTGGGCAGGGTGCTGATGGTTATGCGCAAGCCTTAAAAAAACTCAGTGAAGTTTTATAGTAAATTATCTCAAAGCTTTGACATTCGATCATAACTTTTGTATTCAGGTGTCTGGCTAACAACATTGTAAAACAACAACAATAAGATTTATCGATGAAAATTGATTCCGATGCGATCAGAGAACTAGCTGATCTTTTAAATGAAACAGGTCTCACAGAGGTTGAGGTCGCCGATGGCGATAAAGTGATCCGGGTAAGCAAAGGCAGCACAGTTATTGCTGGTGGTGGTATGCCTGCTGTGAACATGTCGTCTGACCCTGCAGTGCCTCAGCAAGCAAGCCTTGAGGCGCCGGCTGCCGTTGCGTCCGCGCATCCCGGCTCTGTGAAGTCACCAATGGTGGGAACTGCGTATTTGCAGTCCGAGCCCGGTGAGCCGCCTTTTATCTCTAAAGGTATGAGCGTGAGCGCAGGTGATACGCTACTTATCATCGAAGCCATGAAGGTTATGAACCCAATTAAGGCCGAAACATCGGGAACGGTTACGCAAGTTCTTGTAGAGAACGGCGAGCCTGTTGAATTTGGCGATGTTTTGTTGGTCATTGAATAACATTTTTGTTAGGTATCCATGTTCAAAAAAGTTCTGATAGCCAATCGCGGTGAAATTGCCCTTCGTATTATTCGCGCATGTCGTGAGATGGGTATTGAAACCGTTGTTGTGCATTCAACGGCAGATGCAAGCTCTATGCCTGTTCGTTTGGCCGATGAATCTGTGTGTATTGGGCCACCTGCGGGTAAGGATAGCTATCTGAATATTCCTTCTATCTTAACTGCTGCTGCGTTAACCGGAGCCAGTGCGATTCACCCGGGCTATGGGTTTTTATCTGAAAATGCGCAGTTCGCGCGCATGGTAGAAGAGCATAATTT
>CAXHFH010000046.1:0-16806 GCA_964015995.1 uncultured Alphaproteobacteria bacterium | reverse complement strand
ACACCTCTGGATTCGTCGGCAGCGTCAGATGTGTATAAGAGACAGTAGAAACGCCATGCCTTTTTGGTCTGCCCGGGAAAGAAGATTTGGTTGATAATGATTTGGCACTATCCGTTATCGCCAAAATGCCAAACGCCAAAGTGATGGATTACCCAGAAGCCTATCATGAGCTTTTGATGGAAAAGGATGAGTTTAGAAACAATTTTCTGGGCTATTTCTACGAACTTGTTCAAGAAACAATTATAGACAGACCGGAAACCTTGAAACCTTTCTGATTACAGTGCAAGATGAGAATCTCGAATAAAGGAGTATATAAAAATGGGCGATATGAATAGAGAACAAATTCGTTTGAGTGACCGGATTTTGTCTGCGTTGGAACTCGCGTTAGATCAAGATGATCTCAAAATCTCTGAGCTGTTAACACGTGCTTTGGAACAAGCCATGACACGGAACACTGGCGGCGGTGAATTTGTTGAACGCCGTGATTATCCGCCTGAGATCGAGCATGCCATGAGCAAATTATACGAGCTTCGTGATAAGCAAGAAGCCGTTTAAAAATTGCGCTAATATTGAAAATCAAGGCATCAAATTGGGTGCCTTTTTTTATGAGATCAGATCAATCCAATCATCTTCGCTCAAAACCGCAACACCAAGATCAGTGGCTTTTTTCAACTTTGATCCTGCATCTTCCCCTGCAATGACATAGTCCGTCTTCTTCGAAACTGATCCTGACACCTTCGCCCCTAATGTTTCCGCCTTGGCCTTGGCCTCCGCGCGTGTTGTCTTTGATAATGTGCCTGTAAACACCACGGTTTTTCCGGCGACAGGGCTGTCCGATGTTTGCGGCACATCATAAGCCTCAATACTCAAATGGCTGTTTAGTTGTTCCAGAATATCCAAATTATGGTCTTCCGCAAAAAACGCCACCAGATCACGCGCCACGGCGGGGCCGATATCCTCGATTGCGATCAAATCAGAAAATGCTTCGCTTTCAGAATCTTGCGCGGCAATCATTTGTGTCTTTAAATTATTCAAATCACCATAAGTGGCCGCAAGGCGTTTTGCTGTGGCCTCGCCAATTTGCCTGATCCCAAGCGCATAGATGAAACGATTAAACGAGATTCCTCTTCGCTGATTAATCGATTCGAATAAGTTCTTTTCCGATAAATCACCCCAGCCTTCACGCGCGCGGATTGGTGTTAAACTGCTCTTATTGCGCTCCTCAAGGGTAAAGATATCAGCCGGATTTTGGATAAGTTTCTCTTCCCAGAAAGACTGGATAATTTTATCGCCCAACCCGTCAATATCGAATGCCAAGCGCGATACAAAATGTTTCAAACGCTCAACGGCCTGTTTCGGACAGGTCAAACCGCCCGTGCATCGGCGCACCGCTTCGCCTTCTTCGCGCACCGCCTTTGATCCGCATTCGGGGCATTCGGATAACGGCGTGAAAGCTTCTTCTTTTCCTGTGCGCTTATCTTCCATGACTTTTACGACCTGCGGAATCACATCACCAGCGCGCTGAATAACGACCATATCACCAACGCGGATATCCTTGCGCTCAATCTCGTCTTCATTATGAAGCGTCGCATTTGATACAACCACACCGCCCACGGTAATCGGCTCTAACCGCGCCACAGGGGTCAACGCGCCCGTACGCCCAACCTGAATATCAATCGCGTTAATGCGTGTAATCGCTTGTTCGGCGGGGAATTTATGTGCCGTTGCCCAACGCGGCGCGCGCGACACAAAGCCCAAACGCTCCTGCAAATCCAGGCGATTAACCTTATAAACAATGCCGTCAATTTCGTAATTCAGATCGGGGCGGTTTGCCAAAAACCCGTCATAGAAATTCATCATATCTTGCGTATTATTGCACAATGCATAAGGCGTTTCGGGGATATCCCAATCAATCAATTTTTGCCTGATGCCGTCCTGCGTATCCGCGAAACTTTCCGACACTTCACCCAGAGCGTAGCCAAAAAATCCAAGCTCCCGCGCGGCTGTTACAGATGAATCGAGTTGACGGACGCTGCCCGCCGCGGCATTACGCGGATTAGCAAAACCATCTTTGCCCGCCTCTTCTTGCGCCTTATTGAGTTTTTCAAACGCCTTGCGCCCCATATATATCTCACCGCGCACTTCCAATATATCCGGCGCGTCTTTCGGCAGGGTTTTGGGGATACAATCCATTGTGTTGATATTGGCAGTGATATCCTCACCTTCCGCGCCATCACCGCGCGTTGCCGCCTGCACGAGTTTACGGTTCTCATAACGCAAAGAACATGACAGCCCGTCAATTTTAGGCTCGGCTACAATTTCAATCGGCTCATCTTCGGGCAATCCCAAAAACCGCCTGATTTTATCAAGAAAACCATCGACATCCTCTTCGCTGAATACGTTCGAAAGAGAAAGCACCGGCATAGCGTGCTTTACTTTTTTGAAGCCTTTAGATGGTGCAGCACCAACTTCGTTTATAGGACTAACGTAGTGAATATAATTTTCAATATCAGGAAATTCTTTGTTTATTTCAGCTAGCTGCTTACGTAAAGCATCATATTCAGCATCACTAATTTCAGGAGCGTCCTCTCCATGATATTTTTTATCGTGATAACTAATTTTCTTTGTTAAATCAGCATGATTTTCTAGTAACCGCTCTATTTGTGGAAACTGTTTATTTAACCTATCCAACTCAAGGATAAGTTTTTGATACTCAGAAGAAGAAATTTCAGCATAATCCTCTTCATATTTCTCTGTTCGATAACCTCTTCGAATATAAGAATCAGCTTTTCTTTTTAGCTCCATGTATTTATACGCAGCTTTTTCTATATCCATTTCAAACAAATCCTGCATCATCATCAAATCCTATGCTGCGTTATCGAGCAATTTATCAGCCGCAGCGCGAGCTTCTTTGGTGATATCCGCGCCCGCGAGCATGCGCGCAATTTCTTCGCAACGCTCCGTGCGTGATGACAGCGGAGAGATATCAGTTTTGACCTCCGCCTTGCCTGTTTTCGTGACGATCCAATGATGGTTTGCGCGCGCGGCCACTTGCGGCGCATGGGTAACAACGAGCACTTGTTTGGAGTCGGCTAGTCTTGCAAGACGCTCCCCGACGGCGTCGGCTGTCGCACCGCCAATGCCTGTATCAACTTCATCAAAGATAAAGCTGTGGGTGCTACCCGCTTGGGCGATGATCACTTTAAGGGCGAGCATAAAACGTGACATTTCACCGCCCGAGGCAATTTTATGGATTGGCCCCGGCTCTCGCCCCGGATTGGTGGAAACTAAAAACCGCACACGATCCATGCCGTTTACGTTCCACTCGACCTCATCCAACTCATCAATTTGTGTAACAAACCGCGCCTTATCAAGCTTGAGCGGTGCGAGTTCTTTTTGGACAAGCTTGTTCAGTTTCTCCGCCGTTTTCTTGCGGGTTTCTGTGATAGTTTTGGCGGTAGCAACAAAAGCCAAGCGCGATTCATCACACAATTTTTGCTGTGCGGTTAAGGTTTCATCTGAATTTTCAATCATCGCGAGCTGCGCCGATATTTGATCTAAGATCTCCGGCAGGTCATCGGGCGTACAATTATGTTTGCGTGCCTGCATCCGCAGGCCATAGAGGCGGTCATCAATCTCTTCAAGGTTATAATTGCCATCGTAAATGTCGCTTTGCGCGGATTGCACGAGAGCGTGCGCTTCTTCAATTTCCGACGATGCACGAGATAACGCGGCAAGTGCTTCATCAACACCATCCCCCGCCTTACCGGAAATTTTATCAAGCTCCGCCCATGCCTTTTGAACAGGGTCATGCTCCGCGCTTAGGTAACCATGTACGGCATTAAGACTTTCGAGTACGTGATCACGGTTTTTCAAACGCTCGCGCATCTTTGATAATTCTTCTTCTTCACCCGCTTGCGGATCAAGGTTTTGTAAGTCTTCCAAAGAGAGCCTTAAATATTCTTCTTCCTCATGCGCACGAACAGAAAGCTTACGCATATCATCCAGTTCTTGCTCTGCCGTTTTCCATGAATGCCAAACATCTGAAAGCGCATCAGAATCTATTTCTGCATATTCATCGAGCATTGCACGATGTGTTGAGGGGTTAAGCAACCCTTGTGTTTCGAACTGTCCATGAATCTCAACGAGCGTATCTCCGACCTGCTTTAACAGGCCAATACTGACAGGTTGATCGTTAATAAAGGCGCGGCTTTTGCCCGATGTGTAAACCACACGGCGCAGCAACAAGATATCATCTTCAATAACGATATCGGCATCACGCAGTAATTTAAACGCTTCATGGTTTTCGGATATTTGGAAACTGGCGGTGACGCGCGCACTCTCGGCGCCCTTACGCACCAAACCGCTTTCTGCGCGAACGCCCAAAGCTAACCCAAGTGAATCGAGTAGTACAGATTTCCCCGCCCCCGTTTCACCGGTTAACACACATAGCCCTTGTTTGAATGCAATATGCAGCCGATCAATCAGAACAACATTGTCGATGTTCAATTCTATCAGCATATCAGGTTTACTCCGTCAGTATTTCTTAGTCCGGCTTCAGCAGGGAATCCATTGTGCGCTCGATAATGCCGCGCTCATCAATGATTTGTTTTCTTTGCTCGTCATCAAGCAATGCGTAGGAACGCTCATACCATTTGCTACCCGGATAGTTATGCCCAAGAACAGCCGCCACTTGATAGGCTTCGCCCTTTAAACCCAATGTCATGTAAGCCTCAACCAAGCGGTGTAAGGCCTCTGCCACGTGACTGGTTGTTTGGAAGTTCGCCACAACCGAACGAAAACGGTTAATCGCCGCATTCACATGACCGCGATTCAAATAATAACGCCCGATTTCCATTTCCTTGCCAGCAAGGTGATCAAGTGTAAGGTCACGCTTTAACATTGCATCACGTGCGTATTCGCTGTTAGGGAAACGACCAATCAACGTATTGAGTGCCTTCACGGCCTGAATGGTCATATTTTGATCGCGGCGTACATCTGAAATTTGCTCATAAAACGACATCGCTTTTAAGTAATAAGCATAATCCACATCCTCTGCGCCGGGGTGGAGCTGAATATACCGATCTAAGGCCACAACCGCCTCGTCATATCGCTGATCAAGATAGGAGGCATAAGCCGCCATAAGTTGCGCGCGCGTCGACCATTTTGAGTATGGGTGCTGTCGCTCTACTTCCTCGAAATACTTTGTCGCCTCGACATAGCGCTCGTCATTCATCGCGTTCGTGGCACGCTCATATAATGTTTCAACCGGCGCCGTTTCAACGACATTCGCCTTTTTCTTTTCAGAACTAGAGCAGGCGCTCAAACCGAGCATAAGAAACAGAGCAATAAGCAGTTTAAAAGAGCGTATGTCCCGACGCATAAAGAATGTCTCCGGATGTTTATAAATGATTACTTTATTGATAAACCGAACGCATTCGGAATGAAAGGAGTTTTAAGGTGTAGGGTTATTTTAACTCTGGAAAAGAGAAATGACGTCACAAGAAGGCTATGATTTAATGCCTACCCCTACTGCTGGAACTGGAACCGCTTCCTGCACTTCTTCCTTGAGACATCGTTTGCAAAGGGAAAGCTTTTGCTATTGGCTTGCTATTAGTCTTTCGTGATTTTGCTTCATCAGCTTCAAAAAACTCTGCAACACGTGTAGATTCTGCATATTCATTACCGGCAATCACTGCGTCTTCGTAAACAACGAAAAACAATGAAACGATTACCGATAAAATAAAAATGCGAAACACAAGTCTGATCCCTCACTAATCAACATTGCTTTACAATGCTACCATGAGAAAAACTGGTTATGCAACTAACAGGGATTCCTGTGCTTTTGAAGAAGATGATTCTGTTTTCTGGGCTGATGAAGAAAGCATATCGACATATTCCCAATTTGCATCATTGGAAAACAGCTCGTGCAAAATCGCGTTATTGATTGCATGGCCGGCCTTAACACCATCATACAAACCAAGAATTTGACCGCCCGCGAGGTATACATCACCAATCGCATCAAGCAATTTGTGACGAATAAACTCATCTTTGAAACGAAGACCTTTCGGGTTCATCACACCTTCAGTGTCCAGAATAATAGCGTTATCCAATGATCCGCCAAGACCAAGTCCTTGAGAACGAAGCCATTCTGCTTCATGGAAAAATCCAAATGTACGCGCCTCGGCGATATCATGTTTGAAATTACCGTTTACAAGTTGTGTGCCAAAACGCTGATTACCGATTTTATCGTGATCAAAATCAATTTCACCCACAAAAGTACAAGACTCATCGGGGCTGAGCGTTACGCGCTTATCACCATCTGTTACAGTGACTTCCTTTAAAACACGAACCATACGGCGTGGCAGATCTTGCGGTTTTGTACCGACCTCTTCGATCAAATTCACGAAAGGCATCGCGCTACCGTCCATGGCCGGAACTTCTGCACCATCAATTTCAATGATTAAGTTATCAACGCCGCAACCGCGTAAGGCCGACATTAAATGTTCAATCGTACCAACGCTCGCACCGTGTTCGTTACCGATCACAGTGCATAGTTGCGTATCAACAACAGAATTCCATAGCGCGGGAATAACATTTTCGCCTTCAGCTAAATCGCTGCGCACAAACACAATACCGTGATTCTCAGCAGCAGGAATCAATGTCATATTGATTTGCTTACCGGAATGCAGACCAATGCCCGAAAGCGTGGCTGTTTTCTTGAATGTGTGTTGCATTGCGTATGTCATATTCGGCTTTTTCTTTCTTTTTTTATGTCTTAAACAGCCCTGTATTTATCCCTATACCCTTGTTTTTACTGGATATAGATTTGTTTATATTGGGACTATATAAAAAACATTGCACCGCATCAAATCACGCTTTGTTTCGATTTGTTACAACTGTTACATCTAAGTTTTTTTAACTAAGAAACCATGACTAACCGCGCCTTACAAAACGCCGGATGGCAGAAACTAAAAAGAGCCCTGACGTCTCAGAGCTCTTTTCACCCGATAGTATACGGAAGACACAAGGGGTAAACTTTAATTTGCTTGTCTACGCAGAAATGCTGGGATATCAAGCTCCTCATCAATTTTCACCGCTGGTTTAGCAGGCTTATTGATGTCGAGGCTTTCTTGGGAGGGAGACTCAGGTCTTTTCTCACGTGGCGCAGTTGGTTGCGCTTGTGATTTCACCATATCGCTATCATCACGAAGATTATCGATATGCTGCTGAACAGAGCCGGTGATACGCTCGAATAAAGACGGCGCACGAGGTTGTTTACTCTGAGATACCGCAGAAGGATACAAAGATTTCGGCGGATTAAGCTGCAAACTGGAAGAACGATGTTGTGGTTTCTTGCCAGATTCAGCATGCATCCCATGAAAATTAGAGATATGCGGACCAACACCTGATTCAGGTATCTTCATATCCGGCTCCATTGGCTTGGGCGGAATGAAAGAGTCACCGTATGTTGAACCACGCAACTGCATTTCATCAGCCTCGGCCACAAATTCACCTTGCTCAAACATATCAATTGATGCGGGCTCTGCTCGCGTCTCAGTTGAAGGCGGTTGCGAAATTGGTGATGGTGCCGTTAGCCCCTTAATCACTTCACGTCCCGACATAGAGGCTACGTCACGCGCAACATGCTGCGCCCCGCCACCAACAATCGGTGATGAAATTTTATTAGCAGCCGTTACCGTATTAGGTACAGCACGATCCAGACCACCGGAATTATTGGGCTTGGTCGTTGTCTGACCGCCACCGGAACCACCGAAGACCTTACCTTTTTCTTCTTTTTCAATGCCTGTGGCTACGATAGACACACGCATACATCCGTCCATTGATTCATCAAACGTCGCACCAAAGATAATATTGGCGTTCGGATCAACTTCATCACGGATACGGTTACAGGCTTCATCTGCTTCAAACAAAGTCATGTCAAAGCCACCCGTTACGTTAATAATAACGCCGTTCGCACCTTTCATTGACACATCATCAAGCAATGGATTATTAATCGCGGATTCAGCGGCTTCGACAGCGCGTTTATCGCCTGACGCCTCACCAGTCCCCATCATGGCCTTACCCATTTGCATCATGGCCGTTCTAATGTCGGCAAAGTCCAAGTTAACAAGACCAGGACGCACCATAAGGTCTGTCACGCCGCGCACACCAGATTGCAACACAGTGTCCGCCATTTTAAAGGCTTCTGCGAATGTTGTTTTTTCATTAGCGATGCGGAATAAATTCTGATTGGGAATGACAATGAGGGTATCAACATATTGTTGCATTTCCTCAATGCCCTTCTCCGCCTGTTCCATCCGGTGAACACCTTCAAAGTGGAACGGCTTGGTTACGACCCCCACGGTCAAAATCCCTTGCTGACGACACGCCTTGGCAATCACAGGCGCAGCGCCCGTTCCTGTACCACCGCCCATACCAGCGGTTACAAATGCCATATTCGCACCATCAAGAAAACGTAAAACCTCTTCAAGGCTTTCTTCGGCAGCAGCCTGCCCGACCTCAGGCTTAGAACCTGCGCCCAATCCGCCTGTAACAGTTTCACCAAGCTGAACCGTATGTTCTGCCAGTGAATTACCAAGAGCCTGAGCATCGGTATTGCACACGATAAACTCACACCCGTCGAGATTGGATGAAATCATATTATTAACGGCATTTCCGCCTGCTCCACCTACGCCTATTACAGCGATTTTAGGAGACAGCTGTTGCACTTCTGCCGATTGCATTTTTACATTTAACATTTTTTGGAACCCCTGAGAATTTGGATGTTCGTGGTAGGACGATTAGAAGTGTAGATAAGTTTTTTTTCGATTAAAAGGGGTGCAGAGCAAGCTATCCACGACTTTCATGAAAATAATGATAGATTTTATAGCCATAACACATGAATCAAAACCACAGGGAATCACGCTAACCCACACATCCGATTCACTTTTTTTAGAAAAGCGCCCACCACGACATCTTTATAAAAATATATTCACAAAATTGTGTGGATAAATCGTTGTTTATATTACCAATTTTCTTTAAGCCACAGCTTGGCACGATCCACCATTGATTCAGGTCGCACGCGGGCCATAATTTCGGCGGGCATTTCTTCGGTATGTTCTGCGGCATACGCCAACAAACCCGCAACCGTGGAAAAGGCCGGGCCGCTCACCGCGTCAGGCAAACCTGTCAGACGGATTGGTTTACCCAAACGCACTTGTTTATCAAGCACGTGACCTGATAAATCACGAATCCCTAAAATTTGACTGGAACCACCGGTCAGAACAACGCGGCGGCTGATGACTTTTTGTAATCCGCTATCTTTGATTTTTGCGCGGACATGCTCAAATATTTCTTCTAAACGTGGCTGGATAATTCCAACAAGAAAAGAACGCGGAATATGGTTCGGCTTGCCATGCTCTTGCTCATTCTCCCCCAGACGCGGGACTTCGATCATTTCCCCTTCATCCGTCTGAGACGCCACAGCGCAGCCATATAGAATCTTTAATCGCTCCGCATCGGCTTTGGATGTGGTTAACCCTCGCGCAATATCATTCGTGACATGCTGTCCGCCAATCGGCACGGCATCACAATAAATCATATAGCCGCTATGGAAGACTGCAAAAGATGTTGTGCCCGCGCCAATATCAATGACCGTGCACCCCAAATCAATTTCATCATCAACCAAGGATGATAATCCGGCGGCATACGCCCCCGTACAGAGTGCGGAAATATCAAGGTGGCTGCGCTCTATACAAACGGCCATATTACGTAGTGCGGCACTTTCGCCGGACACAAGGTTAACATCAACTTTCAGATTATCTGCATACATGCCGCGCGGGTCACGCACACCATCTTGCCCGTCTACGCGGAAAAATGTCGGGATTGTATGAATAAGCTCCAGATTTTCATCGGATTCTTTTTGCTGCGCTTTGGCAAGCGCGCGGCGCACATCGTTATCCGTAATGTCATGGCCACCAATTTCAACTTTCACGCTATGCCCGAATGAGCGCACATGAACGCCGGACACATTGGAAATGACTTCACGCAACGGATAACCACGCATAACATCGGCGGCCATATTCTCCGCGGCATGCACGGTCTGCCTGATAACACCTTCGGCGGCATCCAAATCAACAATTGCACCATTTTTGACGCCTGAAGACGGCTTATTACCGACGCCGATAATTTCAAACGTACCTTTATCATCAACAATATGCCCAATGAAACAGGCCGTTTTGCTGCTACCGATATCCAGCGCAGCAAACAATGATCCTTTTGGCCTTATGGTTTTATCTTGTGCCATGCCTTTTTCAATTCACCTAAAACTATGGTTGAGTGCCGATTGTGTGAAAATCAGCCTTGTAATCTTGTACCGTACCCAGACGCGTTCTGACAATCAGTCTTTGCTTATAACGTGCATCAATATCAATAATCGCCTTTTTATCCAATATCTGATCTTCTTCGTGACGCACCATAATATGCTTAATGGCGTCTAATGTATTTTTCTCCGGCAGCTTAACACGCTTTTCGTCTTTCAGAAACAAGTCCCAACGACGGCCATCAATAAGCTCTGCATGATCAAGAAGTGCCTTAAATTCAGGATACCTCCCCAACATAGCCATGAGGTTTGCCGTTTTCTTCGGTGCATTTTTACCTAAAATCATCGGCAGGTCTTTAAAACGATCAAGCCCCTCGCCCGTGATAAGCGTGCCCTCACTATCAACCAGAGACAACGCGCCAAAGCGCTGCCACAGGGCAATTGGCTCTCGCTCAATCAGACGTATATATATGGTGTCAGGCAAGCGCCGCTCAACATGCGCAGACTTCACCCAGCCGATACGCTCAATCTGTTCTTTTGCTTCAGCAGGATCAAATGAGAATAACGGATCACCTTCCCCTACATTAATCAGAGCCAACAAAACATCCGCATCGGTGAACTCACGCCCCTCCACCAGAATGTTTTTAACCTCAAAACCACTATTCGCGGAGACGGACAGCATTTGATTAGACGCACTGGTCGCAACCTTCGCAGGGCCTCCGCTTAACACAAACCAGCCAATCCCCCACAGTGCAAGTAAACCAATCAGACAAAGAACCGATAGCTTTTTAAAGCGTGCAGCAACCGCGTCCGACTTACTCGCGCTTTTGCGCTTTTTCGTCATTGTCGACTTGCGCGCGCCCTTTTTTGCTTTTGTTTTCTTTGCTGCCATTGCCTCTACCCTCTTTTCAACAACCGTGCATCATCAGGCACAGGGTCATGCGGCAAAATACGACCTTTATTTTCGGTCATAGCTTCGGCAATCATATTTGTTAAAAGGTCAGTGAAAAAAACTGGATCTTTCGCGGCTTCCCACAAGAAATACCCCAGCGACCCCGGACATGGATTAATTTCATTCATCCATATTTCACCGCTTTTCGAATTACCAATAAAATCAATGCGCGGCACGCCCGTACCATCAATAGCTTCATACATCCGCGATGCCCATGTGCGAATATTGTTATCCATTTCCTTTGAAATTTCAGGATTAATTTCGCGCGTAAGCGATAGCATCCCTTCACTTGCCGTTGTGAAGGTTTTGGCACCGGCCATTTTATTACCACCCTTATCATCACCACCGGACATATATTTCTGTTTGAAGTCGAGCAACTCTTCCGTGGCCTTCGGACGCTCAATCGCTGATGTCACAATTTTACCGCCTATGCGCGCAACGGACACGTTATATTCCACAAGGTTATTGACGAACGGTTCTGCAATGGCGGAATCATCAAATTCAAATATGGCGGGCAAACATGCCTTCGCCTCTGCCACGTTATTAACCTTTGCCACACCAATGGAGCTTCCCAAATGGGACGGCTTTATAATACAAGGGAAATCAAGCGGCGCAAAAATCGCTTCAAGCTCATCTTCGGGCACTAAATACCCTTCCGCAGGACGGCGGATTACAGCAAAAGGCAGGGTGGGAATATCCAGCACCTTCAACAAATATTTGGTTGTGACCTTATCCATCAAAACAGCAGAGGCCTTTGTCCGCATCCCCGCATAAGGGACATTCGCAAGTTCGAACAGGCCTTGAATATTACCATCTTCACCGTACAAACCGTGGAAAACAGGGATTGCTATATCAAACGTTATCGGCTTTGGCGCGCCAAACATGGATGTTTTCTTAGGAATTAAAACACCACCGCGCGTGCCCTTAACATCAAGTGTCACCTCAGTGACCTCTTTCAAGCGATCTCCGCTGAGCATGTAACTTTCACGCCTGCGCAAAATATCGCCAACATACCACGCTCCATCGGGCGCAATGTAAACAGGCATCGTATTATAAAGCGCATTATCGAGTGCCTGCAGAGCCTGAAGCCCTGAAATCACACTAACGTCATGTTCAGGTGAACGCCCGCCGAAAAAAACAGCAACGGTTTTTTTGTTAATAAGGCTATTTTGTGCAGTTTTGGTTTGAGCCATAGATCAATCATCGTATAAGTAAGGGTGGTCGAATTAAGACTCATGTATTTAATCACGAAACCGAGTCTCTTTAAAGGGGAAGAAACGTGCAAGAATTCAATTCCGAAGGGGTAAAGTTTGCTTACATCACGGCAGATAAGGACTTCTCCCTTGATTCTCTTGCAAAAAAAACGGGGACGAATGATAAACCACTGATTTTCTGGGCGCATGGATGGGGGCAAAGTCACGCAGCCTTTTTGCCGCTTATCACCCCGTTTGAACCGCGTGCCAACCATATTGCTGTTGATTTTCCGGGTTTTGGCGAATCTCCACCACCGCCTGAGGATTGGAGCACGGCAAGCTACGCCGATGCGATTGCATCATGGATAAAGGATAAAAACCTACCGCCTGTTTTATGGATTGGGCATTCCTTTGGTTGCCGCGTGGGGGCACAACTGGCCGCACGCCACCCGGACTGCATTAAAAGCATGATCTTTATTGCTGGTGCAGGGTTAAAGCGCAAACGCCCTATCCATAAGAAAATATACTTTTTCTGCCGTATTAAATTGTTCAAATTCCTCAGGAAATTCGTACCTGATGGTGATTTCAAAACCAAACTGATGACAAAATTCGGGAGTGCCGATTACAAAAGCGCGGGCGCAATGCGTAAAATTTTCATCCGCGTTGTGAATGAAGACCTCACCGAACAAGCCAAGCAGATACAATGTCCTATGGCACTGGTGTATGGATCGGACGATACGGAAACCCCTCCGGAATTCGGTGAGCGATATTCCCGATTGATTAAAGATTCAAAATTATTTCTACTAGACGGGCAAGATCATTATTCTGTTTTGCAAAACGGCCGCCACCAAGTCATCAAGATAATTGATAATTTTATAAAAGAAAGACATTCATGAGCCCCGATCAAGTCATTCAATTTTTTACCCTTATTGCCTTTTTGGGCTTTGCAGGACGCCGATTGATGAGCTACCTGCACGCTCTACAACAAGATGATTACGATAACGCTCGATTGGTCGCATGGATCTTCAAACATAAGGTTTTTGATACGCGGGTGACGCAGTTTTTGTTGGTGATTGTGGGGATTAACTTATTCACTGATGTGCCTGCTGTGGCTATGAATGTTGCGGTTTTCCTGGTTTTCGCGCTTGCAACTTATATGGAGAAAGACCCGCGCAAAGCCTCTAAAAAAGCCTTCGTCCTAACCCAGCGTGCAAAACGTATCTTGATCATATCTTTGGTATATGCGGCGCTATGTGCCCTTGTCGCATTCTATTTCGCGATGCCGTTAATCTGGATTGTCGCGGTGCAACTGCTGCCGCTCACACTTATCTTCGGGAATGCAACACTCGCCCCTTACGAAGCCGCTGTGCAAAAGAAATTCTACAATGAGGCACGAGCAAAGCTTGAAGAGATTAACCCAACCATCATCAGCATCACAGGCTCATACGGCAAAACCTCGGTGAAACATATCCTCGGCCACATCTTGAAAAGCTCCGCCCCGACCCTGATGACACCGGGCAGTGTGAACACATTGATGGGCGTGACGCGCATTATCCGCGAGAGACTACAGCCCAACCACGCTTATTTTATCACTGAAATGGGCGCGTATGGCCCGGGCTCCATCACATCATTATGTGCTCTTACCCCGCCTGATTACGGTATTATCACGTCCATTGGCCATGCGCATTACGAGCGGTTCAAATCATTAGAAACCGTGGTACAGGCCAAGTACGAGCTTGCCGAATCCGTGCTCTCACGTAAGGGCACAATGATCGTGCATGAGAAAACATTAAAATTTAAGCATTCGCGCGATATCCGCAATCGCCACATGGATAACTTCCTTGTTTGCGGCGAACCGATGCAAAGCGATGACCCGAAGACCGAGCAAGAGTTTAGCTATCTCGCGCCGGATGATTTGAAGATCATGTCAGTTGAGCAAACACCAAAAGGCCTGTGCGTTGTGGTTGAGTGGCGGGACGAGAAATACACGCTGCGCGCGCCTTTATACGGCATTCATCACGGGCATAACATCGCCCTCGCTTTTGCTTGCGCTATGAGCCTTGGCATGAACGCAAAGGATATCAAAACCGCCCTCGCCTCCACGCCGCAAATCACACATAGACTAGAGGTTAAACAACAGATTGACGGCTCGATCATTATTGATGATGCGTTTAATTCCAACCCGCCGGGCTTCCGCTCGGCCATGCATGTGATGCGGGTTTTGGCGGATGACCGCGATGGTCGCGCCATTCTCATCACACCAGGCATTGTCGAGCTTGGCAACGCCCATGATGAGGTGCACCGCACGCTTGGGCAACTCGCCGCGGAGGTGTGTGATATCGTCATCCTCGTCAGCCCCGCACGTATTCCAACCTTTATCGAAGGGTTCAACGCGCACAATAAAGACGGCAAAATGCTGCAGCAATTTGAAACCTTTGCCGCGGCTGAAAAATGGTTGATTGAGAATAAGCGCGAAAGCGATGTTATCCTGCTCGAGAATGATTTGCCTGACATCTATGAACGTGTGCTGAAGATTTAAATCCCGCTCTATCTGTGTTACCCTTATAGGATAAGGGAGATTTAGATATGAAGAAAACATCCGTATTTTTATGTGCTGCGTTTATGTTTTTATTGCCACAACTTGCCCACGCGAGCGGCGCAGAAGGCTATTGGCTGACGGAGAATAAACGCGCGGTTATTCATCTGAAATCCTGCGACAACAGCCTGTGCGGCAACATCTATTGGATTATCGAAGGCGGTATGCAATATGATTCCAAAAATCCTGATGCAAACGCCAAAAACAGACCAATGTGCGGCCTACAGCTCCTCAACGGATTTAAGAAAAAAGGCGATAATTGGAAAAACGGGAAGATCTATAAGGCCGATGAGGGCAAAACCTATGATGCCAACATCACCGTTAAAAACCCGACGACGTTGAATTTACGTGGCTATATCGGCATGCCGTTATTCGGGAAATCACAAACATGGACGCGTGTTTCCGCGGATGATTACAAAGAATGCGTCCCGCCGAAATAAGCTCATACCAGATGCGCTGAATAGTTTTGGCCACAAAAAAAGAGACGCAATGCGCCCCTTTGTGAAAATAAAGTTATCAATATATTCCTATGATGTCAACCCTTACTTTTTACAAAGTTATGACCTTTCACCGACCCGCCTAATTTCCCAGTGGAGCTCTACCCCGCACTCAGCTTTCACACGTTTGATCAGTTCATCGCCCAGAGCCTCAAGATCAGATGCACTTGCGCCACTTGAATTAATCATAAAGTTCAAATGCTTATCACTCATACGCGCGCCGCCAATTTCCAATTCCCTGCCTCCTGCACGCTCAACAAGCTGCCATGCCCTTGTACCCTCTTCTAGACCTGCCTTTTTAAGTTGCTCGGCCGATGGGTTGGCAAAGGTTGAGCCGCCCGTTTTTTCCGAAATAGGCTGTGTTTTTTGACGCTCTGTTTTTATTTTCTTTAGACGTTTTTTTACGATCGCTTTGTCTTCACGTTCCCCTTGAAACACCGCACCGATGAATACAGAACCCTCAGGAACACCACAATAACGATAGGAAAACTTCATATCTTCCGGCAATAAGGGGGTGAATACTCCATCACGTGCCAGCGCCATCGCGCCGACAAGAACATCTTTGACCTCCGCGCCATAAGCGCCCGCATTCATTTTAAGCGCACCGCCAACACTGCCCGGAATGCCAGAGAGGAATTCTAGTCCGCCAATGCCCGCCTTGGCCGCCGCCGCAGCAACAGAACCATTCAGCGCCCCCGCGCCCGCCATAATCTTTGTGCCCTGCACTTGAATTTCCGCGAATGGCTTACCGAGCATCACCGTAACGCCGCGAATACCGCCATCGCGCACAATCGTGTTGGCCATACCGCCCAATATAGTCAACGATTCACCTGATGGGTAATTTTTTAAAAATCTCGCCAGATCATCCATGTCGTCTGGTTCAAATAATAAATCCGCAGCACCACCGCAACGAAACCAGCTTTTTGCACCAAGCGGTGCGTTTTCGGTAAACACACCGTCATAATCATAGATGTTTACGATTGGACCTTTCGTCATAGCAACGCTCACGCGGCGGCTCCTTTTGCTTTTTCGCGCTCGCCCTTGAGCTCATCAGGAAGAGCGTACGCCCAATGCGTACTGCTGCCGGCACCCATCACAATAACGTAATCACCGGATTGCGCCGTTTCGGAAATTATCCGTGCCAGATCTTCTTTCTCAGGCAAGATGCGTGCTGATCTGTGCCCATGCGTTTTGAGCCCCTGCACCAAATATTCTTTATTGACGCCCTCTATCGGGGCTGTCTC
>CAXHFH010000045.1:0-16883 GCA_964015995.1 uncultured Alphaproteobacteria bacterium | reverse complement strand
GATTAAGGATGAATAAGACAACGCAGCTTGCCGCCGCAATGCCGAGCGCGGTCATGGAAAGCTTGCTCGTGTAGAATATGGCAATGATCACAATCGCGCCGATATCATCGAAAATCGCCATAGAGGTCAGCAAAACCTTGAGCGAGAACGGCACGCGATTACCGAGCAAGGCCAACACACCAAGTGCAAAGGCGATGTCTGTCGCTGCGGGGATCGCCCAGCCATTAATGGCAACGGGGTCATGATAATTGAAGTAAGCATAAATAAGCGCGGGCGCGGCAATACCACCCACTGCGCCGATGGCGGGCAGAATGATTTTTTTAACGCTAGACAGCTCGCCCTCGACAAATTCGCGTTTCAGCTCCAGCCCGACAAGGAAAAAGAACACCGCCATCAGGCCGTCATTCACCCAGAGCAAAAGCGGCTTGTCGATTTTGAAATCACCCAAACGAATGCCGAATGGTAAATCAATGAGAGAGCTATAAAGCGTATTAAGCGGGCTGTTCGCGATCACTAATGCAAAAAAGGCCGTGATGAACAATAAGATACCGCCCGCGGCCTCTTTCTTGAAAAATTCACGCATGTCTTTTCTGACAATGTTTAATTTCGAAAGATCTAAAGTCGGTGTGCTCATTGTTTCCCTGTTCGCGCGGCGCGTTTCGTTGTTTTTCAAGGGCATTTATAATACGGTAAATGGCGAAAGGAAAGACTTGATGGTTGCGCAGTGGTTTTATCCAAAAGACCTTAAAGAGTTGATCGCCAAGCTAGAGGCGGAAGGTAATCTCAGGCGTGAGCCTTTAAAACATATGAATAGGTCTATTTTCGTAGTGTTTTTTATGACAATCGTCATTAGCTGTATTTTGTTTTTCGAAGGGCTATTAGTAGGATTAACAGCCTTTATATCGTTAAGCATTATCAACTTATTCGTTGTGCGGTTTCAGTTTAAATATATAAAAGCATTCATTTACGGGGAAAAGCAGAAAGCTATTATCAAAGATTTTAAAATTCAAGAATTTCGTCGTGTGATTCCAAATAGGGATATTCATTGTGAACGCTTGTTTGATGGTAGGAAAATTGTGATACCTGCAATTCTTTACAGTAGAATTGAAGATTATGGTATTCAGGTCGGTGATGAAGTTACGCTTTATTATTCCGATACCCCTGCCATGTATGCGGCATTGGATATTGATTTGTTTAAACAAGATTTTTGTCTTCGAAAAGATTTGATGGAAAAAAACTAAGCCGCGCCGCCAGCCGCAACCTTAAGCGCATCCGCAGGGGTGAAGCTGTTCTTATACAGGGCTTTGCCGACAATCACGCCTTCAACGCCATATTCCCCTGATTCGCGCGGCGCGTTTCGTTGTTTTTCAAGGGCATTTATAATACGGTAAATGGTGAAAGGAAAGACTTGATGGTTGCGCAGTGGTTTTATCCAAAAGACCTTAAAGATTTGATCGCCAAGCTAGAGGCGGAAGATAATCTCAGGCGTGAGCCAATACAGAGGTTTAACAGAGTACTTTGGTTTATGTTTTTCCTTGTAATTTTAGGAGCCTTAATAATTCTATCGTCTGATGGAGCAGTGCTTGCCTTCGTCTGGATTTTAATGGGGATCTTTGTTATCTGGATGAGTAGGGAGGCACGTTTTCATGAATTTAAACAGTATCTTATAGGATCAGTTCATGAAGGAGTTATAAAGAAAATATCGTACCATCCTTTTCAAAGTACGACAATTACGTGTGTTCATTCTGATAATAACGCAAGCATAAAATTACAAAGATTAGAGGGAACACTTTCAGCAAAGCACGGTGTGGAAGTAGGAAATACTATAAAGTTTTATGAACATCCCAGTGTTAAAGCTAAGCCCATGCCTGATATTTATATTGTAAAAAGATTTTACTGCCTTCGAAAAGATTTGATGAATGAGGCTTAAGCCGCGCCACCTGCTGCCACTTTCAAGGCGTCTGCGGGGGTGAAGCTGTTCTTGTATAGGGCTTTGCCGACAATCACGCCTTCTACGCCATATTCCCCTGATTCACGCACCAGTTCTAAATCCTTCAAACTGCCTACACCGCCAGAGGCAATCACGGGAATGGATGTGGCCTGCGCGAGCGCGATGGTGGAGATAATATTCACGCCTTCGCCCGTACCGTCACGATCAATATCGGTATAGATAATGGTGGACACGCCGACATCTTCGAACATCTTGGCAAGATCCGCCGCGTCCATGTCAGATTCCTCAACCCAGCCTTCAACCGCAACTTTACCGCGGCGTGCATCGATGCCCACGGCGATTTGCCCGGGGAATTTATAGCAAGCTTCCTTGACTAACTCCGGATTTTGCACCGCGACCGTGCCTAAAATAACGCGGCTTATTCCCTCGGACAGCCATGTTTCAATATGATCCATCGTGCGGATACCGCCGCCCAACTGTACGGGAATATCAGCCGCCTTGATGATATCGCGTACAGCCGCTTGGTTAGCGGGTTTGCCACCCACCGCGCCGTCCAGATCCACCACGTGAATCCATGAGAAGCCCGCACGCGCCCAATCAACGGCCTGCGCACCCGGATTGTCGTTATAAACTGTGTCTTGGTTCATGTCGCCTTTATACAGACGCACGCACTGGCCGCCTTTAAGGTCTATCGCAGGGTATATAATCATCACGTGTTTCCAGTTTCATTATCTTAATGGGACAATGAAAGGGTTGGCTTGAGAAATCAAGAGGGAATCAGGAGATTTCTGCGGCAACTTTCGGGTCGATCACTTTGGTGTAGTAATACCCCTTCAGCACTTTACCATCAACACGGGCATAGGCCGGATGCTCTCCCAGACGTTTAAAACCAAGGCTTTCATACAAGGCCATCGCTTCGGTCAAGGTTTCGCGTACATCCAGATTAATCACAGAAAACCCATCAGAGAGCGCGAATTTTTCGGCTTCCTCAACCAGCATTTTCGCCAAGGCATGGCCGCGCGCCCATGGCGCCACAAAATTTGTAGTTAGTTGTACGGCAAAGCTTTGTGCCTCGTTGTTGGCAGGGGGTTTAAGCAACTGGCATGTACCGCAGATTACACCATCAAGGCGGGCAACAAACAGTTCGCGTGCCGGCATCGTCAGAACGCCGTTCCAGTATCGCTCCAGCACATCACGTTCAGGCAAATGAACCCACCCGAAACCACCACCACCTTCGATGGCATCATCTGTCGCATCACATAAATCATTCAGATCACCTGCGTGAAATTCTTGAATATGCTCGACGCTTGGTGAAGGTTCCAAAGGCTTTAGCTTGGTTTGATCGCTCATGGTTGCTCCTTGCCTGTTTACTTTTATTCAATAACGGAGTGTCTGCTTACTCATTACGAAGACTAGCCGTTATGGTTTCCAATCCAGAAAGTTAGATAATAACTTTAGCCCTGAATCATGGCTTTTTTCGGGATGAAATTGCATCCCTATCATATTATCACGTCCAACGACTGCGGGGATGAACCCTCCGTAGTCGGTCATGGCAAGATAATGGTGATTGTAGTTACATTGAAACATAAAAGAATGAACAAAATAGAAATTTTCCGCAGAATCTGTATTGCGGAGCACAAAATGCCGATTATCCTGCTGTGTATTGGCAGACAGGAAATGTAGTTCATTCCAACCCATGTGAGGGATTTTTAAGGTCGGGTCTTCCAGTTTGAGGGGGATTACCTCGCCCTCAACCCAGTTCAGCCCCGCGGTAACGCCATGTTCCATGCCGCGGCTCGCCATCAGTTGCATCCCTACGCAGATGCCTAAAAACGGTGTGCCTTGTTCTATGACGCGTTCATTTAAGGCCTCAATCATGCCTGCGGCGTTTTGCAGATTTTCCATGCAATCTTTAAACGCACCCTGCCCGGGTAGAACAATACGATCCGCCTTCGCGAGATCTTCGGGTTTATCACTGATTTTGACGGTGACGTCACGCGCCTCGTTCTTGATGACGTGTTCAAAAGATTTGGCGGCAGAATGTAAATTGCCGGAGCCATAATCAATAATGAGGACGTTTTCTTTTGTCATGTTCCCTGTTATAACGCGTCAGAGCATAATGTCGAGAAGGTTTTTTATTGACATAAACCCCCTGTTTCAAAGAATATGTAGATTATGGATCATCTGTTTGGAAATGAAGCTTATCCGATTGTCACATCCGAAGCCGATATTATCGGTGCGTACGGATTGCCGACGACGCGCGCGGTTATTTTACGTGATGAACAAGCGTGGCAGCAAGAATCCGAAGTGTTTAAATCCGGCATTATCATGAACAGTAATCCTGAGCTCGCAAAGTTGTATCACAGTGTCGATGGCGATACGAATGCGCGTCGTTATGCGGGCGATGTGTCCTATACCGATGTGATTAATGCGCAGCAGGTTTTTGAAGAGGCAGGCAAGGCCGCCATTGATGTTACACCCGAAGCCGCTGCCTTGTTTGAGGCACGTATGAATGCGCTCAGGGCGTTATATGGCCGCGTGCACACGGAACTTTATGGCGTGCATGAAGATGAAAGTATTGTCGGCCATGCGATGTTCACGCCTAAGGGCGGTACAGGGCGATCACCGATGATGCATGTTGATGATGTGCGCATGACGTTGCACACGACGTTTTCAGGGGCAACCTTGAAATTATTGAACGGTATGACAACTGATTTACTGTGGGATTTGATGGATAAGACGAAATCAAACGCCCTGCCACCGCAATCACGCGATGCCAATGATGAACGTTTGACGGCTATGACCACAGATTATATGGATGAGTTTAGCAGCGCGCATCTTGGTGATGTGATCTTGATGAAAGGTCAAAAAGAAGTGGATATGAGCGATCCTGATACCCGACGTGAAATGGGCGCGCATGTGTCTTCACCCGCGATATCCTTTCAGGGGCAGTCCGCGGCTATTTTCTATCAGAAAAAAACGCTCGACATTGAATAGAACCCGCTGTTAAGTAATCTTCATGAATATTAATCTTTATCGCTGGGCGGACACTGACGCCGCCACCAAAGACCGTATTATGCGCCGCGCGCAGGCTGACATTGATGCGGTGTGTAAAATCGTACAGCCCATCATTGATGATGTGCGTGATAACGGCGATGATGCGCTGCGCCGCTATGCTCAGAAGTTTGAAAATGCAACAATCGAGAGCATCAAGGCTACGCCTGAGGAATTCGAGGCTGCGGAAAACTCTCTGGATAACAATCTGAAAGACGCGATTAAAGCCTGTGTGGCAAATGTGGAAAAGTTTCACGTGGAACAGATGAAGCATGTGCCGCCGCGTTGGATGGTTGAAATTCAAGACGGTGTATTTGCAGGTGAACAAGTCTCATCCATCGATTCCGTTGGCCTGTACGTGCCGCGTGGTAAGGGGGCGTTCCCTTCTGCGCTTTATATGCTTGCTGTGCCTGCTGTGATTGCAGGTGTTCAGAACATCGCGATTGTCACACCGCCCACCGAAAATGGCAGTATTGATGATGCCACCCTATTTACTGCGCGTTTATGCGGCGTAGAGAATGTTTATAAATGTGGCGGCGCGCAAGGCATTGCGGCGCTGGCTTATGGCACTGAAAGCGTGCCCAAGGTGAAAAAGGTTCTTGGCCCAGGCAGTCCGTATGTTGCGGCGGCCAAGCGTATTTTATCAGATATCATGGACCCGGGCATGCCGGCAGGGCCTTCAGAATCTATCGTTTTGGCCGATGAAACCGCCGATCCTGATAATACCATTTTGGATATCCTCAATGAGGCCGAGCATGGCAAAGATTCGGGCGCGTTACTGGTCACGCATGATGAAAAATTGGCGGCGTACGTGTGTGAAAATATGCAAGCCGTGATAGAGAGCCTGCCACAGCCACACCGCGATATATGCGCGCATGTTATGGCTGGTGATCAGGATAGCTATGGCGGGATAATTCTGACAGGCAGTTTGCAAGAATCTATTGATTTTTCAAATGCTTACGCGCCGGAACACTTGCATTTAAAAGTGAAGGACGGCGAAAATTATCTGGATGCACTTAAGCATGCCGGTGAAATTCTTATCGGTGAATATACACCTTCATCCTTGGGGAATTACGGCATTGGTGTGAACCATGTTTTGCCAACAGGCGGATGGGCGCACACATACTCCTGTACGTCTGTGTGGGATTTCTTAAAACGCACCTCGATTTCACGGTGCGATAAAGCGGGTTTTAACGCCCTGAAAGACACTGTGGCGACCATGACAGATTACGAAGGTTTTCCCGCACATGGCGCAGTTCTCAGGCGGCGCAAGCTTTAGGTTTTGCTAATTTGACAGGCCTCAAAATTAAGTCCTATGCTTCCTTTTATCAAAGGGAGAAATGTGATGGCTTTTTTAACAATAGAACAGATTGAAGATATGGAATCCGCCGCCATGGACGGGGACACTAACGCGCAAATCAATATGGCGTTGCTCTATGCAGGCGGCGAGTCGGTCGTGCGGGACTATGACAAGGCCGTTGAATTTTTAGTAGATGCAGGCGCAAATGCGCAAGATTATGACACCCGTCAGCGGGTTATGTCCGCGGCCTCTGGTGTGCATGAACAGCTACAGCGTGAAATCTCTGAAAGTGGCTTGCTGTCTATGTTTAAGCAAAAGACGGCAGGTGAAGATATTTCCGAATTTGAGCATAAATTAGAGCTCAATACGAGATTATTGAGCACGATTTCAGAAATTATGAAAGATCCGGGTGAAAATTATAACGACGCACTTCGGGCGGGTTAAGACATAATATTACCCAGTGTTTGCAAAACTTTTTGATATTTGCTAGGATTTAGCAAAATAATAAAGATTAAAAATCAGGGTGAATGAAATGGATCAAGTAGAAACACCGGAAGTACCACAAGTAGAGGAAATCGACGCGATTCAAATCGCGGATGCGGTTGCTTTGTTTAATGCGGCGCTCGATAAGAGTGACCATGATTGGGCGGCGGCAGAGAAAATGTTCGAAGAATCGTTTGATGGTATGGTGGAATTGGCGCGTACTGGCGATATCACGGCACAACATAATGTTGCACATATGTATGGCATGGGCATTAATGAGCCGTATGACGAAGACATCGATTTGCTGAATAAATGGCTTTGGGAAGCAGAAGAAGATCTTCAAATATTCTTGCAGGATATTCAAAAGCGCATTGACGATATAGAAGTTGTACAAGAAGAAGTACATAATGAAGGCTCAAACGAACCTGGTGCTCGTCATGGTGTTGTTGATCATGATAAGGAAGCGCGGAAACTCAGACGTCTTTACTTACTGAAAGAGCGATTAGAGAAAATGGGTATCAGAACCGGTGCGAATGAAGACGAATACGAACCGGATAACGATTAAGTCTCAATACTTATAGAAGAATAACGATAACAAAGCTGTGCCTATGGGTGCGGCTTTGTTCGTATTGGCGCCATTTACAAAATGACAAACCACAATAAACGCGCATGTTTTTTAAACTGATGGGATGTTCAGAAACGTATTAATCTCAGATTGACTGACATCGCCAACTTCATCCCCGCTCATGTAAAGATTTCGAAATGCAATGCTTTTCTCGAGCAGTTGGTCATTTACCTCATCAATGGTTACATCACCGCGTCTGAGTTGCTTGCACAAATCATCGACAAAACGTAGGGCGACCAATTCTTGACGTAGATCTTGATTATCAGGCTGATTTTCCAGTTCTCTTTCTTTTTTATGGATCGCATTGTTCATGCCGCCGCTAAAGACGTAATCGGAACCCATCTCAGGATAATAGTCGCCATCATCATCAAAGGTTACTTTGAAATGTGCAATTTCTGCGACATAGCCGCCGTTGGTTTGCTCTTCTATACGTGTAGGGCAGTAAAAATTGTTTTGCCCCTGTTTTTGCGCGAATTCGAATTTTTTCAGCATATTGGCTTATCGCTCTATCACGTTATAGGGCGCCCTTCGTGCTTGGTAGTTGGTCTTTCGCGCGCGGGTCAATTTCCACCGCCATGCGTACGGACTTGGCGAACGCTTTGAACACGCTTTCGATGATGTGGTGGTTATTCGTGCCCGCCAATTGTGTGACGTGCAACGTTAAACCGGATGCGCCTGCTAAGGCTTGAAAGAATTCCTGAAACAGCTCTGTGTCCATTTCACCCAGACGTTCGGCTGTGAATGTGACGTCCCACACCAAAAAGGCGCGGTTGGAAAAATCGAGAGAAACACTTGCGCGTGCTTCGTCCATGACCAGATCAAAATGCCCGTAACGGCGAATACCTGTTTTATCGCCAATGGCTTCTTTGAGCGCTTGGCCGAGTGTAATGCCCGTATCTTCGGCGGTGTGGTGCGAATCAATGTGTAAATCGCCATCAGCTTTAATGGTCAAGTCAATCAGGGCATGTTTAGAGAGCTGCTCCAGCATGTGATCGAAAAACCCGATTCCTGTGCTGATGCTGGATTTTCCCTGCCCGTCCAGATCAACGGAAACCTCAATCGCGGTTTCGTTGGTTTTACGTGATATCTTTGCACTACGCTTGCTCATGGCATGTATCCTACTCTTATTCAACTATTGTTATGACGCAAATCGCCCTGGTTTGTAAAGTTTATCGCGCTAATGTGGCTGCGAACGTTCCATCATGACTGAGTTTGGGAACGGAATCATCTTTGTGTTGATTATAGTGAAAGCGATAATGCGCATAAGATTTTGATTTATCTTCATTGATATTATTCAGGTGGTACATCACCGTTTTTTTGTTCTGAATAATATCAACATTCTTCCTGCTATTAAGGCGCAGTTTTAGGCCATCCAGTTGATTAAGTGCCTCATCCATTTCTTGCATAGTCGCGATACCGTTGCGCTTTATGTTTTGTATTTCGTCTCCGGCGGCATCGATATAGAGCGATGATTTATAAGCTGTGCTTTCACATCGCCAAGAGGTCGTCCGGTTTTCAGAGCTATCCTCATTAACGCGGTTGTCATTTTTTTTACATTCATACGACGCGCTTTCTAAAAGCTCATCAACCTCATCAAGCGGCGTATCAAGTGATAGGCCATGAACGGGAGCAGCTAAAATTGCATCAGTCATGGTTATCTTCTCGATTTCCTCAACGACAGGCTCGGGACAGTCACACTCTGCGGCTTCGATCGGTGCAACAGGCTCCGGCTTTGGCACGCCAAAATGTAAATAACCAAGACCACCACTGGCGATGGCGAGTAATAGAATAAGAATATTTTTAATCATGATAAGGCTCCCTTTGAAAATGGATTCTATCGCGGTTATTTGATCTACTCAAGTATCGTCTTGACTCATTTGGTGTTATTGCCCATATCTTTATCCATGACTTATGAAGCACAAAATTACGCAGATGCGAGCAAGTGGCGCGGGACGACAATCATCTCCGTGCGCAAGGGTAAGGACGTTGTCATTGTTGGTGACGGCCAAGTTTCCATGGGACACACGGTTTTAAAGGCCAATGCCCGTAAGGTACGCCGTCTTGGCCGCGACGATAGTATTATCGCCGGTTTCGCAGGATCAACGGCAGATGCCTTTACATTGTTTGAGCGTCTGGAGGCCAAATTAGAAGCGCATCCCGGGCAGTTAACCCGCGCATGTGTGGAATTGGCGAAGGATTGGCGTACAGATAAATATCTGCGCAAGCTAGAGGCTTTGATGGCTGTGGCTGATAAAGAAGTATCCCTTATCTTAACGGGGAATGGTGATGTTGTCGAACCGCAAGACGGTGTGATCGGCATTGGTTCAGGTGGCAATTATGCTCTGGCGGCGGCGCGTGCGCTGTATGATCAGGATTTGTCCGCGCAGGAAATTGCCGAAAAGGCCCTCAAAATCGCCGCAGATATCTGTGTCTACACAAACGACAATATGATCGTCGAAAAACTTTAAAGACAATTAGGATCGCGAGGCTGATTCTCGTAAAAAACAGCCTCGCTTTAATGCTAAGTGTGTGGGCTTAGCATTAAGGATGATTCTTATGTTTTTACAGGGGTGGGTGTTCATTCAAGACCGTAGATTTTGAAACTGACCTAATCTGTAATCTATTTATACGTTTATTCATCGTGACATTGTCAGTAGCCGTAGGCGCATCATAGCCGGCATACATTAATGGCGTTGCGATTTGTTTTGCTATGGTTTCGGCAGAAGACAAGCTTATGAAAGACAGTAAGGCCGCCCCTGCTATGGCAAGTGTCAGAAACTTGATGTTCATTGTTTTTCCCTTTTTTGAATATGCGTTCTTACCTAGGTCAACGCGCAGGTTTCAAAAAATTTCCTAAAAAAATGAAATTAATCGTCGGTGCTGATCTTTTTGTCGGTCTCATCACCCTCTTCATCCACATCGTGGGAAAACCCGCCCGTTTTAATGGCAGAGAAGACAAACCCTGCCGTTAGTGCGCCCACGGTAATGTATAGGGATAGCTCGGGACTGATATGGGCATCGGGGAACATGGCATTGTAAAACACCTTGGCACCGATAAACACAAGAACAAAGGATATGGCGTATTTCATCAGGTCAAAGCGGTCGATGATGTTTTCAACCGCGAAGAATAAGGCGCGCAAACCAAGGACGGCAAAGACGTTACTGGTGAACACGATAAACGGGTCGGTGGTGATGGCCAAGGCCGCGGGTATGCTGTCTACGGCGAAAATAACATCACTGATTTCGATGATGATTAATGCCAAAAATAACGGCGTGAAAATAAAGGTGGATTTTCCTTTTACGTTTTTCGATTCTTCTTCGCTAACGCTGTCACGGCGCACCATAAATTTATTGCCGTGTATTTTGGTGGTTAAGGGGAATCGTTTTTTTACCGCCACGACCAGACGTTTTTGTTCAAAATTATCAACGTCATCATCATCATCGATCAGCATCATTTTGATACCGGTATAGACAAGGATAGCGGCGAAAATAAACAGAACCCAGTCAAATTGGTGAACAATCGCCGCGCCGGCAAAAATCATAATACCGCGCAAGATAACAACGCCGATAATACCCCAAACAAGGACGCGGTGTTGATATTGACGGGGGATAGAAAAGGCCGTGAAAATCACGGACATCACAAAGAGATTATCGAGTGAGAGGCTTTTTTCAATGACGTAAGTTGTGTAATACAACATCGCTTTTTCAGCACCGAAATGCGCCCAAACGACAAGGCCAAAGGCCAGTCCAGCAGCGATGTACCACGCGCTTAGGATAAGGCTTTTGCGAAATCCGATGATGTTGCTGCCGCCTTTATTGAAGAGCTTGAGATCAATGGCGAGCAGAAATGGGACAAGGGCGAAAAATAAAATCCAGTCGTAAAATTCCATGAAAAACCCTATGATTATTTCGTGCCTTGGGCACGTTTCTTGATTGGTTTTGTAACATGAGGGGGGGCGAATATCTAGCCAAAACGTTCAAATCGTTCGCTTTTCAGAAAACAGAGACCGCTTCCCCCAAATAAATCTTATCATTTTAGGGTTTAAAACTTTTTTCAATGCCTGTACGAATACATCATTACCTATGTTAATTGCGAAATCAGGCGTTTTAAAATGAATAATTTGAAAAAAGAAAAACCCGTTATTGTTTCCTCTTTTTCTCCCCGTGAAACCGTCAGCGAGCTTGACCGTTATATCATCGGGCAAAACGATGCGAAGCGCGCCGTGGCGATTGCGCTCCGAAACCGTTGGCGCAGGTCACAGCTTGACCCCGCTTTGCAGGAAGAGGTGTATCCGAAGAACATATTGATGATCGGGCCGACAGGTGTTGGTAAAACCGAAATTGCACGCCGTTTGGCGAAATTGGCGAACGCGCCCTTTATTAAGGTTGAGGCCACAAAATTTACGGAAGTGGGTTATGTCGGTAAGGATGTGGAATCGATTATCCGTGATTTGACTGAAATGGCGATCCGCATGACGCAAGATGATATGCGCAAAACCGTGAAGGCACAGGCAGAGATCTATGCCGAGGAACGCGTGCTCGATGCGCTGGTCGGTGATACGGCGGGCGAAGGCACACGCCAGAATTTCCGCAAGAAATTGCGCGAAGGTGAATTGAATGACCGTGAGATTGAAATTGACGTTTTGGATAATGCCAACCCGATGGGCGGCATGATGGACATCCCCGGTATGCCCGGCTCCTCCATGGGTATGGTGAATATCGGCGATATGTTCGGCAAAGCGTTCGGTGAAAAGCGTAAGAAAAAACGCCTCAGCGTGATGGAGAGCTATGACATTCTCATCGCCGAGGAATCCGATAAATTGCTCGATGAAGATAAAATTGTTTCCAACGCGTTGGAATTGGTACAGCAAAACGGGATCGTGTTCATTGATGAGATCGACAAGATCGCGGCGCGTCAAGACGTACGCGGCGGTGATGTCTCCCGTGAGGGTGTGCAGCGCGACCTTCTACCCTTGATTGAGGGCACAACGGTGGCCACCAAACATGGCGCGGTCAAAACCGACCACATGCTCTTCATCACAAGCGGTGCGTTTCACGCGGTCAAGCCTTCTGACCTGCTTGCGGAATTACAGGGGCGCTTGCCTATCAGGGTGGAGCTCCGCGCGCTCACGGTGGATGATTTCAAACGTATCTTGAAGGAAACAGAGGCGAGTTTGATTAAGCAGTATGAAGCGTTGATTGGCACTGAAGGCGTTCTCATGACGTTTGAGGATGAGGCGATTGATGAAATTGCCCGCCTGTCGTTTGAG
This sequence comes from uncultured Alphaproteobacteria bacterium, assembly GCA_964015995.1. Taxonomy (GTDB): domain Bacteria; phylum Pseudomonadota; class Alphaproteobacteria; order Micavibrionales; family Micavibrionaceae; genus UBA1672. Next base: position 4,200 of record CAXHFH010000045.1, on the reverse strand, counting down.
GTGAATGAGAATATCGAGAATATCGGCGCGCGCCGCCTGCATACGGTGATGGAAAAACTGTTGGAAGAAATCAGCTTCACGGCGAGTGATCGTGGGGGTGAGGAAATTAAAATCACCGCTGATTACGTGCGCGAACAGGTCGAAGACCTCGTCAAATCCGCCGACCTCAGCAAGTTTATTTTGTAATGCTTTTGCAAAAATCTAATATTGCTTTTTACATTAAATGTGTATAAAATGAGAACGTTTCGTGAACATTTCTTGCGAAGCATAATTTAATTACGTAGGATGTAGCAGGAGCTGTCCATGCCATATTTATATGAAACACCATCAAACGTAGCCAATTTTTTTCTTGAAAAAGGGAAAGAGGAAGGTGCGCCGATTACTCAACTAAAGTTAATGAAGCTAACTTATTTGGCTTATGGCTGGGTTTTGGCTACGCTTAATCAAAAGTTATTTGATGAGGATATAGAGGCTTGGAAATATGGTCCAGTAATACCATCGTTGTATCATGAGTTTAAGCATTTTAAATATAATCCTATATCGGGTAATTCTATTTGTTTTGATTTTGATGAAGGCACTATTTCGGTTCCTGAAATAGACAAATCTGACAAATCTTCAGTAATTATTGAAAAAGTGTGGGATGTCTATAAACATCTTTCTGCCAAGGCTCTGGTTGCTAAAACGCATGAACAAGATTCTCCGTGGTCATCACATTATGATCCTCAAGAGTATGGAAAAATAATTCCCGACGCGGACATCAAGGCATATTTTAAAGAGAAGATAAGTGAACTAATTTCTGATGCCTAAAGATGATAATAATGACGAAGATGAATTGTTCGGTAAAGTATCTCAAACTTCTGCAGAAGAGATGTTTGAGCATCTTTTTCGCAGTGGTGGTTACAAAGATGAAGATTTAGAGCAAAAAGACAAAAAGGATGATTATAATCTAAGAAAAACATGGAAAGAAGTAAAAGCAAAGGCGCTTTGCTTTTCGGCTTATATCGTGGCGGCCTGCATTGTTTTAACTTTAGTTACCGTTGTTATAATTATGTGGAGATATCTTTATTTAATTTTTCAAGATAAGCAGGAGTTATCTCTAATTGTGTCTGGCATACTAAGTTATTTGTTTGGCGTGGCTAGTACCTTATGTGTCGAATTCATCTTCGAAAAACGACGTAAGTAGAAAATAAAGTTCTAAATTATTTAATCACAATGCCGCTTCTTCGGTCTCGAACCCGCCGAGCTGTTGTACGCCTGTGAGGTTGCCATAGCCGAAATCTTGCGCGCTGTGCGGGAGGGTGCGATCGGGGCTGGCTTCGATTTGTGCTTTCGCCGCCCACTCGCCATAACCGTCTTTTGTGGTTTTTTGGAAATCATGCTGTAAATGCGGGGGGAGCTCTTCGGCAAACTCTTCCGAGTAATTGCGTATAAATTCATAAGAAGAGCCCATAACCAAGCTGCGGTTGAGCTTGGCGTACGCGTCTTCTTCCGACAGACCATCTGCGACATAGTCATTAAAGGCCTCAACAAATTCTTCGCGTGGGTGGCCGTTTATCGTTTCCACCCGTTCATTCTTGAGCAGCGCAGGAAGCTCTGTACGTACGAAAATACGCTCATTATCCGCCCACGGCGTTATGGTGACAATATGGCCATGCGCATTTTCGGCAAAGCCGAGCGACACCGCATCCCACAGGCCAAGCTGCATCTCGCCGTCTTTATCGCGATAGCCCATCAACCCGTCATTAAAAGCGCCGCTCATGGGTTTGTGATATCCGTCTTCTATTAACGCGGCGAACAGGTGCCCGCGGATGGCATTGTTGAATTCGGGCTCGAAAAGAAGCTGCGCCGATTGTGTTTGAGCAATCTGGACGTAATCTTCGTTATCTTGCAGAATTTCACGAACGAATTTTCCGTATCCGTACGTGTTTTCTTCTTCATTAAATTTCATGGGGCCACTGCCAAAGATATAGCCTGAAGGGTCGTGCCCATTCACGTAATCAACGGGCTCGGTCAATGTATGCATTAATTCAAACAGCACATCTTTGGGCACATATTGATCGGCAGGCACATTGTTAAGTGCGCTCATCACGGTGAACAATTCTTCCCCGCCTGTAACGCCGTAGGAATAGACATTACCATCGCGGGCGGCCTCTAACAGGCGGTCTTTGTAATCTTCGCTGATGGGGGTGCGCGTCATTGTGCGGTTTCCTCCATCCAGTGAACAGGTATTTCATTGTCAAACACATTGTCATCAAAACCAACGGCTACGTTCTCTACGAACTCTCGGTTGAAAAAATCGCCGTATGTGTCCAAAGCCTCTGATATGACTTGGAAAATCTCTTCTTTCGGGTGCTTGAAGCCTTCTGGCAGAGCAATATATGTGATCGTCCATGTGACGTTGAAGTTTTGTGTGCCCTCAATATCCTCGGTTTGTCGCTCACCGCCGAATGGAATCTCCTGATCGCCCCACTCCAGAACAAAACGCGGCTTCATGCCGGGAACAAACGGCGTCACATCACGCAAGGCAATCCCGCGCTCTTTGTCTATGGTGCGGGGGTTGCTGTTATCTGCTGTGTCATTGATAAAGGGCATTATTCTACCCCACCGTCAGGGGGTTATCATCATGCGCAGGGTCGTCATGATCTTGGTCATTGCCGTTATCTTCCGCGGCCATGCGGCGTTCGATGGCCTCTTTGATAAGGCGAGAGCTATAGCCCATTTCTTCAATATGCGCGTGTAATTTTGCTTGCCCTTCTTCATCAAGAACGACGGTTTGCGTTCCGACATCCTTAATCACCCAATGGAGCATTTTCCAACCATTCGGATCATTGGTAATGCGGGCACCGGGGCAGGCCAGAACATATTCCGGTTGCGCATCTGCGATATTGCCTTGCAGAATTTTGTATGGGTCAGTGGCCTTGGCTTCTTCTCTGTCGGTAAAGATCAGGTCACTGACATAGGGTTTGCCTGTATCGCCGTTTATATGGTTGCCCTTCATCCCCCGAAGGGCGTTGGTTTCAATGGTTTTATCGGTGGGAACAAAACAGATTAGGCGTGGAAAGCCAATAGCGCGGGTTTTGCCTTGTGAAACACTGGAAAACCCATCTTGCATATTGCTATAGAGCTGCTTCATTTTTTCCCTTTTATCGCCCAAATAAAAGTTGGAGTATGGCACTACGGCGTTACGATGAACGGCGAAAATGCGGTTGGTCGATGCGCCAAGATCATGTGCCTTTTTAATTTGTTTTACGGCATCTTCGGCGGATTTAACAGGAATGGTAATAAACCCGTTATCTCTTTCTGCAATCCAGTTCGTCAGGCTTTTGGCGCCTGTTTCTTGCATATGCTCAAATGAAACGGGGCGGGGTGTTAAATCCATGTTGATGGCGAGTAAAACGGATTTTCCGGCGGCTATGCCTTCTTTAAGTGTTTGTGACTGCGTTGGGCCAAAAAGATGATCATTATCACCAAAACCCTTGGGGCGTACCCAGCAGGCATTCACAACGCCCTGACCACCGTCCTCTGTTGCGGAATTACCCATTCTGAAATGACTTTTCCGAAATGAAAGCGGCAGCGCATCATCTTTTGAGACGGCTTTTAAGTGCTCTATCTCTTCGGGATGGGTTGGTTCAATTTTCAAGGCCGGGTTGCCGACGTAACGACGTTCGAACTCTAAGGCGTTCATTTCCCTAGAAAAACCTGACTCTTCATTGAATACGATGGCCGTATGCATATCTTTCCCCTACTCTCATTTTAACCTTTTTCGGTTATTGAGAGCCATAATATTCTGGCGTCAGGCGCGTATTTTTGTTTTTATGAAACGCATGAAACCCGTTTATTTTTTTATCTTTGTAAGTCTTATAATGGCTTACGTCAGTTTTTATAACAAAGTTTTCGCAGAAAGTCACGAAAAGCGTGATTCACCGCAATTCATTTTTCCGGCCGGATGTTCGTACGGAAAAGACTGCTGGGCGGTGAATTACGTCGATGTTGACCCTGCGGAAGGGAGTGCGCAGGATTTTCGGTGTAATCACAAGACGTATGACACCCATAAGGGGGTTGATTTCGCGCTGGGCTCGGTTGCGCATATGAAGGCAGGTGTTGATGTGCTGGCGGCGGCTTCGGGTAAGATTTTGCGGGTGCGCGACAGTGAAGACGATACGTTAAAGTCTAAAGATGAGCAAGATGCAATCAAAGAGG
>CAXHFH010000044.1:0-17064 GCA_964015995.1 uncultured Alphaproteobacteria bacterium | reverse complement strand
GTGCCTTGAGAGATAGAAACGCCACCCTCAATTTCTGCTTGTGCGTTTTTCTGGTCGGCCCATACACCAACACCAAAGGAACCACCGACACCAATACCGTCAATGATAGGACTGCGGAAGGGGTCGCTAAACCTAACGCCGCGCATAGAGCCGATTCGGAAACCTTCCATGGCACGTGCCCCTGGTGACATTTGTTCTAATGTTCTTGTTGCGTTGCGTGCGGCTTGTTCCGTGACTTCTTCAAGGGCGTTACTACCACTATTCACGAGAGCATTAACCTCTGTGCGCGCTCTTTCGAGTGCGTTTTCAGCGTTTCTAACTTTTCTTTCGGCGTTCTGGATTTGTCTCGGGCTCGCATTTTCACCCAACTCTCTCAGCGCATTTTTCGCATCATCTAATTTATCCGCCTTCTTCCCTAAATACTCTATAAGGTCAGATTGCTTCAAAGCACGACCCGCATCATCTACGTTCATGCCTAAGGTCATTCTTATGCGGCGTGCTGCTCTTTCACCCATAGTGAAGCGGCGTGTTCCTTGAGCAAATTCGTCGGCCATGCCAAGGGCGCGTGTAACTTTACTTGCATCGGCCCCCTTATCGGCGAGTTTTGTGCCACGTTGTGCAAGGCGAACGCCGTCAGCTACCATATCTACACGTCTGAGTGTGGCTGCGGTTTGGATGCCTTTGCCACCAAAACGCGCTAGGTATGCTGCTGTACCTGTACCACCTGTAAAGGCAGATACACCAATAAAGGCGGGCACTTCGAACACGGCCTGACCACCATAAAGAAGGACACGTTCATAGGTCGCATTAGGATTTTCAATAATTTTTGATTGGATATGGTCTGGGAGATCGTTTTCTGTGCCAGGCTCAACCTCTACGGGGACATTATATGCAGGGTTTTCAATCATATCACCATTGGCGTCTTCAATGAATTCGCGCACATCGACATAGGCCTCAATTTCAGGTTCAATGCGGTCTGCTGCCCACTGTGTGTTGTCATTCATCCACGTGGAATAGCCAAAAGCACCACCGGAATATTCATTCCATGACTTGGTTGTTGAAAAGAATCCGCCATTACCGTTTGCTTCGTTCCATGATCTTGAAATTGCAAAAGTATCGATATTTTCAAAAACAGGACCTGCGCCGTCTTCTGCGCCAAGACTATGAAGGCCGTTAACGCCGTGCTTAAAGCCTGCGACGGCAAGATCAGCCGTACCGGATACAACGTTACGTCCGATGTCGTAAGCGCCTGATACAATCATGCGTCCACCATCACCAATGAAACCAACGGTACTGGTCACACCATTTGAAAAGCCTTGTACGGCCAGTTGTCCGGCTCTTACTGGGTTATTCGCTACATACGTACCAAAATTGTTGATGCCTGTTATGCTACGTCTATGTTTGTCTGCTAAATCGTTTTCATAGCCGAGAGCTTCTATGCCTCGTGCTGCCCAACCGATAGGATTAATGTGCGCAGGAGGGACGTTTGTAGCAACCCATTCACCCGCATTACCAACAGCGGGGAGGGCGGTTTCCGTTGTCCATGTGTATGCTGTGCTGATGGCTTCGTTTCGTGCTTGTGCAACGATTTTCGCATCGTCCCATCCCACTGCATCTGTGATGGTTTCGCCAAGCACCGTTCCACCGACGACGGCTGCGGTTGTTTTCGCGACTTCTACACCGTCTGATATTACGGCATTTCTGACTTTCGCAGCATCGGTTGCTGCATCCCATCCGATTGCTTCTGATGCTGTTTCGCCAATGACTGTGCCCACAACAGCACCTGCGGTGTTGTTTATGGCCCTACCAGTCCAACTTACTGCGTCTGAAAACCAACCCATATCTTATCCCTCTTTATACCACCCTGTTTTTTATTGTTATCAGAGATATTTCTCTTTTTTTTATAAGTATGTAGATCATAAAACCTAACCCTTATGCGGTGCTTGGGGAGAGCGTATTATACAACTGTAGTCTTTGAATTGTGTGCATATTGCTGCTCTCTTATCACCTAAAATACTAGCACATTTTCGTGCTTTTTTTAATTACTTACGTGAAGTATAGGGTAAATGAAAGCTTTTGTGCAAGTGTTTTATGTAATTGAAAAGGCAGTTAGTGTCGGAAATGGCGCATGCCTGTGAACACCATCGCAAGGCCGCGTTCGTTGGCGGCGTCAATGACTTCCTGATCGCGAATTGATCCGCCAGGTTGAATCACAGCGGTCACACCAGCATCGGCAGCGGCGATAAGGCCGTCTGCAAACGGGAAGAACGCATCTGATGCGACAACTGACCCGATTGTTAAAGGTTCATCCCAGCCAGCGTCTTTGGCGGCTTCTTGTGCTTTTAGGGCGGCGATACGTGACGAATCGATTCTACTCATCTGTCCTGCGCCGATTCCAACTGTGGCGCCGTCTTTCGCGTACACAATGGCATTGGACTTAACGTGTTTAGCAACGGTAAAGGCGAAGAGGAGGTCTTCCATTTCCTTTTTGGTGGGTTCGCGGTCGGTCACGGTTTTCATTGTTTCACTGTCGATGATGTGGTTATCGGCATCTTGAACCAAAAGGCCGCCCGCAATGCGTTTGACCATAGGGATATTTTGATCAGAATCCGGCATGCTACCTGTGGTCAGGACACGGATTTTCTTTTTTTGCTGAAGGATATCAATAGCCTCACCTTCAATAGAGGGGGCGATGACAACCTCGAAGAATCGTTCGATGATTAGAGACGCTAATTCTTTAGTGAGTGTTTGGTTCAGCGCGATGATGCCACCAAAGGCGCTGGTTTGATCACACATCAATGCCTTTTTATAGGCTTTAACAATATCGTTATCACTAGCGACGCCACAAGGGTTGGCGTGTTTGATTATCGAAATCGTTGGTTTCTCAAATTCACTGACCAATTCAAAGGCGGCGTCGGTGTCATTCAAGTTATTATAGGAAAGTTCCTTGCCCTGTACTTGGCTTGCGCGTGCGGCGCCCGGGCGGATGCCGTTATCGACAAGGTAAAGTGACGCATTTTGATGCGGATTTTCGCCATAACGAAGTTTCTGTTTGAGCGTACCCGCAAAACTAATGCGGCGAGGTGCTTCTTCTTTTGTCTGTTGCGCGAACCAGCTTGCGATGCTGGAATCATAGGTCGCGGTCATTGAGAACGCTGTGAAGGCAAGTGTCTGTCTTATTTTATATGTAACCGCGCCGTCATGTTTTTTCATGCTCTCTAAAACGCGATCATAATCTTGTGGATCTGTGATGACGGCCACATGCTCGTGATTCTTTGCAGCGGCACGGATCATCGCAGGGCCACCAATATCAATATTTTCAATACATTCGGAAAAATTGGCATCGCTCAGGATGGTTTCAACAAACGGATATAGATTAATCACAACCATATCAATGGGTTGTATGTCATTATCGTCCATGGCCTTAATATGATCGTCGTTGTCATGTTTGCCCAAGATACCGCCATGGATAGAAGGGTGGAGCGTCTTGACGCGGCCTTCCATGATTTCCGGAAAACCTGTGTGTTCTGATACATCTTTAACCGCTATTCCGGCTTCTCTTAGGGCTTTTGCCGTTCCGCCAGTCGAAAGAATTTCTACACCGAATGCTTCCAATTTACGCGCGAAGTCTTCGATGTTTTCTTTGTTGGAAACAGAGATAAGCGCACGCTTAATCTTTTTTGCTTTGGGGTCACTGATGATCGGGGTGTTCATGGTTTGCGCCTTAAGATTTGTGTCTGGTTGTCGTGTACAGGCGCGGACTATAATCATAAATGAATAAGGGTGCAATAGTGCGGGGCGTATTTTTACGGAAACAAATTTTACGCGGTAGAAAGATGATTGCTTTCTGATTTTGCGTAAATGCCGGAGCAGTTTGTAACGGCCTTGAAGTCTTCTGTGGCTTCAATAATATTTTCATCGTATCCAAGGAATAAAAGGCCGTCATCTGCCAACTGTCCGTTCAAGCGACTTAAGACGTCTCTTCTTGTTTCTTCGTCAAAATAAACCAGAACATTACGGCAGAATATAATATCGAATTGCCCCATATTTGACATGTCATCCAAAAGGTTAAAGTCTTTGAATTGAACCATCTGTTTAATCTCATCACTCAGTGACCATGTATTGCCATTTTGAGAGAAATATTTCATCAACATCGAAACGGATAAGCCGCGCTGTGATTCGAATTGCGTATATACGCCTTCTTTGGCGCGTTCTAAAATCTCATGCGATATATCGCTCGCGGTGATTGTAAAACGCCAGTCAGGCATATTTTCTTGTTCTTCCTTAAGAAGCATTGCCAGAGAGTAAGGCTCTTGTCCGCTAGACGCAGCCGTACACCATATCTTAATGTGTTTATCGCCGCCTTGTCTGCTTAGGTAATAAGGTAAAACCGTATCTCTGATAACATCAAACGCCTTTTTATTCCGAAAGAAAGATGTGTCGCCGGTTGTCATGGCCTCTATAATATCATCAATCAGGTCTTTGGGCGGAACGCCACGAAGGACATGGGTCATGACAGAGATATTGTCATAGCCCCATTTTTTGGAAATTGGATTGAGCCGTGATCTGATCAGATATGCTTTATCTTGCGTAAGGCTCAGGCCGGATTTTTCTTTCAAAAGATCCTTATAAATTTCGAAATCTGCAATATTCATTTCTGATTACCTAATCCGCTTTGCTTGTGCATACAAGGCTGTTTTTTATATATCTATGTTTATCAGTGATTATGGCGCGGGATCAACAGCCGTTTGTAATAAGCACTGTAAGTTTTTTAACTCTCGATAAGGCCGATTTGGATGAATTTGGATCTTATGATCTCGCTGTCGAAAGGTTTCATGATGTATTCATTTGCACCTGTTTTCATGGCGCGCTGAATGTGGTTTACATCACTTTCGGTTGTGCAAAAGACAACTTTTGTATCCTCGCCACCTTCCATCTTACGGAGTCTTTCTAGAAATTCGATCCCGCTCATAATGGGCATATTCCAGTCCAGAATAATGGCATCAGGCATTGATTCTTCGCACGCATCACACGCTTTTTGGCCGTCTTCGGCTTCACGGCAGTCGAACCCTAAATCAAACATGATTCTGCTGGCAACTTTTCGAACGACCCGACTGTCATCAATGACTAAACAAGATTTCATTTTTTCCCCTTACGCAGGCGACCCTAGCAAGTAAACAGTAATCTACAAATATAAACATATTCTAAACATCGGACAGGACACTAATACATTAGCATCTTACCGTTTATTCAAAAGCAGTGTGCCGTATTTAATTGGGATAAGCGAACAGATTCCCAGTATTGCACAAGATTAGTAGGGGATTTTTATTGTAAAACAACACCCATTACCCTGAATGCTCTCTATTTCAATGGCTCCGCCCAACTCGACTATGTTGGTATAGGCAACATCCATGCCGACGCCGCGCCCGGATGTATGTGATATTTGATCTGCCGAGGAAATGCCGGATTTGAATATAAACTGGAGCAGGTCTCGTCGGCTTAGGCTGTTTATTGCATCGGCTGTGATTAATCTGTGACTTATAATGTCTTCTTTTAATGCGTGCTCATCTATACCTTGCCCGTCATCAGATATTTTAATAATCACGTGATTACCTTCTGATGTTGCGACAATGTTGATTGTTCCAGATTCCTCTTTGCCAATATTTTTTCGTTTTTCAGGGGATTCGATGCCGTGATCGACGGCGTTGCGAACCATGTGGAGTAGTGGGGCTTTTAGTTTCTCAACAACAAGGGCAGGGCATTGCACATTTCCGCCTTTAATACTCAAAGCGACTGTTTTATTTAGTTTTTTATTCAGATCATCAATAACGGCAGGCAGTTTTTTAAAGGCCTCACTAAGGGGGGCTGCCTCTTTCTTTTTATCTGCTGCAGACAGGGTGTCATAAATCTTGCGGATTGCTGAGACAGTCGTTTTATCATCGTGGGGAGTGTTGAGGCGTTTAATAAGTTCATCATGGTTGCACTCGGTCTCTACGCCGTTTTGTTCTATCGCATCAACGCTGCTTTTGATGGCGTTTATACTGTCGTAAATCAGGGTGATATGGTGCGGCGTGATGGATGCATCCGTATCTAATTTGACGAGCAGGTCTTCCGCATTGTGCGCGAGTTTCTCTAAGTGTTCGAAGTTTAGAAAGCTACAAGAGCCTTTCACTGTGTGAAAAAAACGAAATATTTTTGCGATGTGTTCTGTATTCGGTGAGGTTTCCAGTGCAATTAAATCGGCATGAAGATCGTCAAGGTTATCATTTGTTTCTGCTACAAAGTCGCTTGTGAGTTCGTCCATGTTGCGCGTCTCCGTGTTTGTGCGCTTTAGGCGTTTTGTTTTACGCGCAGAGATATTGAATCGGTTTGTGATGTATCCGTTGTAATATCAAATCCGTATATTTGGGCAAAAAGACCCGTGATATAAGGGTGAATAAGTTTCGGGGCGAGATCATTGGCGGGGGTTTCCAGCATCAGGGCATTGGTTACACCGTCACGAAAGTTTGCATTTTCGCCATGTCCCATAACCAAAATCGTATCGTTGTCTTCTGCTGATACTGAAATCGTTCCACCTTTTGGAAGTGCTTCAGAGGCCAACAATAAAGAGCACATCAATATTTTGGGAAAGCCTGTTTTGGGCTCAAACCCAAGATCAAGATGTGCATCCCAGTCCTGTTTTACACGGTTGTCGCCTGTGATGAATTCGTTGAACGTCTGGTGAATTTCCTCCAGCCTTATACCTGTATCAGCACCGCCGAGACCATAGGCCAAGCGCAAAGTTTTTAGTTTTGCATTGGCTTGTGCAGCACTGAAAGAGATCAGAGCCGTGACATCATCGTCAGCGCCCATTTCTTCAAGTATTTCCACACCATTAGAGACAGCGCCAACAGGGCTGATCAAATCATGACATATTTTAGAGGATACAAGTTCAAGAAGTCTTACAGTATTTTCTGCACTCATTTACACGACCTTATCGGATTACACATTGTGATGCCGATATGATTCGGCGATTAGAATTGCAGAGTATACCCTATTTTTTTGACTTCTTCACCCGCCATATTTTTCAAACGTTGCAGGCCTTCTTCGCTGCTGGCTTCAACGCGCGCGACCAAAACATCTTGTGTGTTTGATGGACGTAAAAGCCACCAACCATCAGGTGTTGATACCCGCACACCGTCAATATCGTCCAGCTCCGCATTATCATTGGCTTGCGCTTTTAGGCTTTCAAATACACGTGGCACAAGCTCGAATTTTTCTGCTTCGTTGACTTCGATACGGAGTTCAGGCGTGTTGAATAATACTGGCAAGTGGCTCGTCAGGCTTGAAAGGCCGCCATCTGCTTTTGACAGTGCGTTTAGCAATCGAACAGAGCAATAGAGCGCGTCATCAAAACCGTAATATTTATCGGCAAAGAAGATATGTCCTGAAAGTTCTCCGGCGAGGGGGGCATTCAATTCTTGCATCTTATCTTTAATCAAAGAGTGGCCGGTTTTCCACATCACGGCCTTGCCGCCCATTTTGTTGATTTCGTCAAACATGACTTGTGAACATTTAACATCACCAATGATTGCCGCGCCGGGGTTATTTTCAATCACTTCACGAGCATAGATGGTCATCAAGATGTCACAACGTAGCACCGCGCCATTTTCATCGACGACACCGATACGGTCGCCATCGCCATCAAAGGCGATGCCAAGGTCACAGTTTTCTTCACGCACCAATTTCTGCAAATCAACCAAGTTCTTATCAACTGTCGGATCAGGGTGGTGATTGGGGAAGTCACCATCAATGTCTTCGAATAGTAAATGATGCTTACCGGGGATTTTCTTGGCTAATAGTTGAAGGATCTCACCCGCTGCGCCGTTTCCGGCGTCCCATGCGATGGTCATGTCGCGTGTCAGTTCCAGATCTTGCATCAGGCGGTCGACATAAATATCTTTAATGTCGAATTCTTCAACAGAGCCTTCGCCCTGTGTAATATCACCAGCTGCAGATAGAGTGCCGATGGCTTGAATGGTTTCACCAAAAATGGGAGCTTTGTTCAAGGTCATTTTGAAACCGTTATAATCAGACGGGTTGTGTGATCCTGTGACCATAATACCTGCGTCGGCATTTAAGTGTTTGACCGAGAAATACAGCATCGGTGTTGGGCCAAGGCCAACGGATATTACGCGCACACCTGTTTCTTTTAACCCTTCGCACAAACGAGAAGATAGAGCAGGAGAGCTGTTCCGTCCGTCATATCCAACACAAACAACATGATCGGAACCGATAGCGTCTTTTTTCTGAATAAACGTTCCGAATGCGCGCCCTAAAGCATAGGCATCATCTTCGGACAGGTTCTTATCGATTTGACCGCGAATGTCGTATTCGCGCAGGATTGTTGGATCAAATGTGTAGCTCATTATCTTGTTCTCTTTCTCGTCAATTTTATTAGTATTGTTTCAGAAGCTCTTCAACGCCTTCGCCGATTTCAGGGTCTTTCAAGCCATAAGCAAGGTTTGCCGCGATAAAGCCAAGGCGGCTTCCGCAATCGAAATGATCACCTTTAAAGCGTAGACCGTGGAATGCTTGTTTACCTAATAACTTAGCCATCGCATCAGTAAGTTGAATTTCATTACCTGCGCCTTTTTCGAATACGGATAGATGCTTGAAAATTTCAGGCTGAAGGATATAGCGACCAATAATAGACAGTGTCGATGGTGCATCTTTGGGATCAGGCTTTTCAACCAAGCCGTTAATAGCAACCGCATCGCCTTTATCTTCGCCAATGTCGAGAATACCGTATTTCTTGGTTTCTTCTAACGGGACATCCTTCACCGCAACGACGTTACCGCCATATTGATTGTAGGAGTCTATCATTTGTGACAGACAGCCTTTTTCATAGTTCACGATGTCATCAGGCAACATGATGGCAAATGGCTCATCACCGACAAGCTTTGCCGCGCACCATACGGCGTGCCCCAAACCCAATGGTCTTGGTTGTCTGGTCAGGAACAGTTTACCCGCAGGCATTTCAGAATCACGTACCTTGGCGAGCATGTCGTCTTTGCCGCGTGCTTCCAATGTTTGTTCAAGCTCGGGCTGGAAGTCAAAATGTTCTTCCAGCATGTTTTTATAACGACCCGTAACAAAAATGAACTCTTCGATGCCGGCTTCGCGCGCTTCTTCAAATACGTGCTGAATCAATGGACGGTCATTGATGGGTAACATTTCCTTTGGCATAACTTTTGTGGCTGGTAAAAATCGTGTTCCCAATCCGGCCACAGGAAAAACGGCTTTTCTGACGGGCTTAAAGCTTTGTTGTGTCATAATAATATTATCTCTCTGTTCATATTATTTATTTGCATCACAAATTACATATTCCTTGCTGCGATGCAAGAAATTAAGACTGTTTTTTGGCTGATTTTATTCTTCCGATTGATCAGAAGCTTTATCAATTTGACTTCGCGCGTTTTTTTTCTCTCGGTAATATCCAATGACAAACGGTATGCCTAAGAATAATAGTCCGATTGAAATAAAAATTCGCGCCGTCATTGCAAAAAACAGCATGGTTGCCGTGTATGCAATAATCATGCAAATGCGAAAAAATGTTTTGATTTGGGCGGGCGTAGCTTTGATGAAAAAACGGTATAGTGCAAAAAGACCAACAATTAATCCAAGTGCGAGAATAAGATAGGGCATAAAATTCCTTTCATCTTTGCAGCGCTCGTTTTATCCTTGGCTTTGCATATTTAATTTACCTAAGGTTACAACATGGCATCAAAACGCAGTCCTTATCAAGTCAGACTATCTGCCTTACGCAAAGAAATGAAAAAAGAAAAGCTTGATGGGTACATTTTGCCGCGTACTGATGAGTTTCAAGGCGAATTTCTTGCCCCCTATGCGGAGCGCTTGGAATGGCTAACCGGTTTCACGGGGAGCGCGGGGGTTTCAATCATTTTGGACTATAAAGCTTCCGTTATGAGCGATGGCCGATACGCGACACAATTGAAAGAGCAGGTTGATACAAAACTTTATGAAATAGATGACAGTACGAAAGTGTCTATGGGCGGATGGCTGGAAACGAATGCCGAGTATGGCACTGTGATTGGCTATGACGTTTGGTTGATGACAGCAGACCAAATCAAAAAGATAAAAGAGAAAGTTGATCATAAAGATATAACACTTAAGCCTATCGTGGGTAATTTGATTGATCGCATTTGGAAAAAGCAGCCGGAGAAACCATGTGAGCCCGTGAGCATATTTCCGGATGAGATCGCCGGAAGCTCTTCTGCGGATAAGCGGAAAAGAATAGGGCGGCTACTGAAGGAAAATAAATGCGGCGCATGTCTGATTACGGCAGGAGATTCAATATGCTGGCTGTTGAATCTTCGGGGTAACGATATTGATTTTTCACCGTTGTGTTTATCGTATGCTGTGCTGTATGCGAACGGTAAAATGGACTGGTTCGTTGATCAAGAAAAGCTATCTGAAGAGGTGATTCAAACGCTGGGAAAGGATGTTGTCACCTTTGGGTTTGAGCCGAATAAGAAAAAAATCGCTGACATGTTTGTAAAGGCCTTGGGGCGAGATACGCGTGTCTATAGTTCTGATCAAATAGAAAAAAGAATGAAGACCATCAAGGGCACATTGTGGTTGGACGAAGCCTCTACGCCTCAATGGTTTGCGCAATTTGCACAAGATAATAAAATCAAAATTTTGAACAAAGAAGACCCATGCGTTTTGCCTAAAGCGATCAAAACGCCGAGTGAGCAAGAGGCTATTCGTAAAGCGCATATTGCCGATGGAGTGGCTGTTACAAAGTTTTTGAAATGGATTGAAGGTAAACAAAATAAAGTAACCTTTAGCGAGCTTTCTGTGCAGCAAGCCTTAAAAAAGTTTCGTCGCCAAAGCGAAGATTATCTAGGATCTAGTTTTGCAACGATTGCCGGTTTTAATGCTAACGGCGCAATCATTCATTATCGTGCGACCCACAGATCAAGCAGCATGGTTACAGGCGATGGTTTGTTGTTGGTGGATAGTGGGGGGCAATATAAATGGGGCACAACGGACATCACACGCACCATTGCTATTGGTGAACCGACACAAGAAATGAAGGAAAACTACACGCGCGTGCTCAAGGGGCATATAGCCGTTGCATCTGCGGTATTTCCAAAAGAAACAAGCGGTAAAGACATTGATGCGTTGGCACGTAAGTCTCTGCATGAAGTTGATTTGGATTACGCGCACGGGACAGGTCATGGCGTGGGATGTTATTTATGCGTGCATGAGAAATCAACGCACATATCGCCCAAGGAGGAAAAGCCCTTTGAAGCAGGGATGCTGTTATCGAATGAACCGGGATATTATAAAGAGGGTGAATACGGTATCAGGCTTGAAAATCTGGTTTTAGTCTCTGAAAGTATCAAAAGAGGTAGTTTTTGTTTTGAAACTGTATCTTATGCCCCGTTTGATGCGTCACTGATTATAAGTGATATGCTTAATGAGCGCGAAAAAGAATGGTTGGCTCAATATCTGCGGTCTGTGGAAGAAAAGCTGTCGCCATACTTATCGGAAGGTGAGAAAGCATGGCTGTCAGGTAACATAACGAAAAGCACATGTTAGGTTGTGCACGTTCATATGTTCTGAATTATGCTATTCGTCAATATAACTTTCTTTAGGAGAAGCGTCTTCTTCTTCTTCTTCTTCAGCCGTTTCTTCTGTGGCGTTACCAGCGCCGTCAGATTTTTTAACTTTTTTCTTGGATGCGCGTGCATATTTTTCAGGATGAAAGTCTATTGATGCAAGAAGAAGTTTGGGCAGTTGTGACCTTGCATGCCCGGCACTTGTCAGGATTTCCTGAACAACAATAGTATCCCCTTGGTAGCGTACTTCCAGAAAAACAGTGTTGATATAAGGTAATTTACGAGGGGGGGTGATGATAAGTTTTGTCGACATAATATTCACGCCATCAACGATGTCATTTTCTGTTTTTAGACTATCTATAGAAGCATTCCGAACAAAGCGTGTGATATGGTTTGCAAACAATATGTTTTTTGCATTTTCATAGGTTACTTTTTTACCAATTTTATATGAATAAGCACCATAAATAACTTTTTGGTTTCTAACGGGATCATGAAACTCAAAGTTCATAGACTCAGAGGTGCGTGACGCTTTGAACGCTGGTAAAGTGGGAGAATAATCAGAGTTTTTAGGAGGAAGTTTTACAGAGAAAATGTTGTTCTTTGATGTGTAGTTGATCCATCCACCACCTAATTCCACAGGTTCTTCAAGTTGATTCATGCCATCAAATAATTTAATGGAATTAAAAAAGTCATCTGAGCGATACGAGTACATTGTTCTCGCAGGGCCTGTAAGAACTTGTTCAACTTTGGAATAATCTGTTAGATAAATGCGAATACGCATCCCATACTTAATGCCATTTTCCAAGTATGTTATATACAACCGTCGCCCTAGAAAATCATTGTATTTGACTTCTTCATTCGCAAGAACTTTACCTTTAATAGATCGAACAGAGTGAGCATATCGTCTGGCTTCTCTTTCCAATATTTTTTTTGCTTCTCCGGTGGTGATTTCATCACCAAAAGTTTGCACTGCGCGGATCATAATACTTTTGTCTTTTGTTGCACTCCCTCCATCTAGGCTGGATACAATTTCAGTGCTGAAAGCAATGTCCGTCTTATTGTAGCGAAAGGGGAATATTTTATATATATACAGTTTGGGGAATTTAGTTGCAAAGACACCTGTTGCAGACTCGAAGCGTTCCCACTTCATTTCTTCTTTGTCTTCTTTGTCTTCCTGAAATTGAGCATGAGCAGCGACAGGCGCAAAACTGAACAGTAAGATCAGTAAAAATTTTAAAGCATTCTTCTTTGCACAAAACATCATAATTTAGTCTTTAATCCTGAAATTTAAAATTTGAATGACTAGTCTATCATATTCATAAATGATTTTACACGCACAAAAAAACCGCCGACGCGTTAACGAGGGCAGTTTTTGTTGAATATTTATATAGGACTAATACCCATCGCGATCGCGACGTTTACGATCCATCTTACGGCAACGACGAATTGCTTCGGCTTCTTCGCGTGCTTTTTTCTCAGATGGTTTTTCGTAATGACGACGAAGCTTCATTTCGCGGAAGATACCTTCGCGTTGCATTTTCTTTTTCAGAACGCGCAAAGCTTGATCGACGTTGTTATCTCTTACGTTGACACTGACCACAGTGTTCACCTCTTTCTAAATTGTTTAATATTTAAGTCTAACTTAAAAACGTGAGTAAGGTCTTAACACGGTGTTTATTGCAAAGGCAAAGGAAAAATGCAGAAAAACGCGCAAAAATTTGTGTTTAAAGCCGGGAGATGATGCAACGCGTCATAGAAGGTCATGGACAAGTACGACCCACATATATCTATAATGAATTCATAATAAAGAAAGTATGAGTTATGGATAAGTTTGATTCACCGTCATATTGCGATACAGCCCTAGAGGGGGTACGCACAGGGACAGAGATGATGAACAGCGCATTTGGCTTTGCGCGTGATTTTATAATGCCACAATCAGATGTATATCGTGGCCCGGTTATGGCTATTCCCGGTTTCATGGCGCACGACATGACAACATATGCGCTTCGTACGTCCTTACGGCCTGAAGGGTATCAACCGTATGACTCTGATACGGGGCTTAATCTTGGTGTAATAGGGGGGATTGCCACGCGTCAACAAAACCAGTTAGACAAAATTTTTGAAGAACATGACGGTGAACCGGTTGCTTTGGTTGGGCATAGTTTAGGGGGCATTCAAAGCCTGTTATTGGCATATCGTAACCCTGATAAGGTGCGGTCTGTCACGACATTGGGCACACCGCTGGGGGCTGCTATGGATAAATCGGGCGTTAATTTACTCGTTGAGGGTGCTTTTGTTCTGCTTAATCAGAGTGATCGCGACATACAAGCGGAGCTGAAAGAGTACATGGAAAACGGGCCGCCTGATGTGCCGCTACTGTCCGTATATTCTGCATATGATGGTGTTGTTGCCGTAGATTCTGCACAAAACCCGTGGGCTGGTCAGTATTCTGATGTAGAAAACATTGAAGTAGATCCTAAAAGCAAGCAAAGCCACATGGGTATGGTGTGTAGCACTGACGTGTTGAGCATTGTTAAGGCACATCTTGATCAATATAGCGAAGCAGTTCCTGTCGTTGATCACGAATTGGCACTAACGTAGTCAGGTAGAAAATACTAAGCCGTTTTTTTGGCCTTTAAGTTCATTGCCGCTTCTAATAAGGCTTTTGTATATTCTTCTTTCGGATTATTGAACACATCCTGTGCATCGCCGTGTTCTACAACTTTGCCGTCCTTCATCACCAATAATTTATGGCTCATGGCGCGTACAACGCGCAGGTCGTGGCTGATGAACATATAGGTTAAATTGTGTTTTTGCTGAAGCTCTCGCAGCAAATCCACGATTTCCGCTTGTACGGATACATCGAGCGCGCTTGTCGGTTCATCCAACACCACAAATTCAGGATTAAGCACCATAGCGCGCGCAATCGAAATACGTTGTCTTTGGCCACCTGAAAACTCATGGGGGTAGCGATTACGCGTTGCCGGATCCATATGGACATCTTTTAAAACACTGATGACGCGCTCATCTCTTTGTTCTTCCGACAAATCCTTGTGATGAAGCTTTAGCCCTTCTTCAATGATTTGGGATACGCTCATACGCGGGGAGAGGGAGCCATAAGGATCTTGAAACACAATTTGCATGCGTGAGCGCAGTGGGCGCATGGATTTTTTGTTATAGGCAGAGATATCAATATCATCGAATTGTAAATTGCCCTTACCATTTAGTAATCTAAGTGCGGCAAAGCCAAGCGTGCTTTTCCCGGATCCAGATTCACCCACAACACCAAGTGTTTCACCGCGGTGAATGGTCAGATCAATGTGATCAACGGCCTTGATATGACTGATGGCTTTGCCAAAGAAATTACGTTTGTTCGGGAAGTAAACCTTCACGTCTTGGCCTTTAAGAAGAACATGGGCATTTTTGTTTAAGGGCTTTACCATGCCGCGTGGAATAGTGTTCAGCAGCATTTGCGTATATTCATGCTCAGGCTTTGCGAACAGGGTCTTTTTATCCTTCTGTTCCAGAATTTCACCATGACGCATAACACAGACATAATCCGCCATTTTTTCTACGACGGATAAATCATGCGTAATCAGCAACATCGCCATGTTGAGTTCTTTTTGCAGGTCTTGCAAGAGTTCCAGAATTTGCGCCTGTATCGTGACATCCAGCGCAGTTGTGGGTTCATCGGCAATCAAAAGCTCAGGATTATTGGCAAGGGCGAGTGCAATGACCACGCGTTGGCGTTGGCCGCCCGAAAGCTCGTGCGGGTAGGCGTTTAAGCGTTCCTTGAACCGTGATAAGCCAACCATATCGAGTAATTCCAGAACGCGCGCTTTTGCTTGATCATTATTCATACCCTGATGGATTTTCAGAACTTCGTTGATTTGCTTTTCAATCGTATGAAGCGGGTTAAGCGCGCTTTGCGGCTCTTGAAAGATCATGCCGATTTGCTGCCCGCGTATCTTACGCATATAGGATTCTGGCTTATCAATCAGTTCTTCGCCTTCGAAAATGATGGAGGAGCCTTCTTTGTGGGATGCCACCGGATAGGCCAAAAGCTTCATCGCCGAGAGGGCGGTTACAGATTTACCAGAGCCAGATTCACCGACTAAAGCCACCGTTTGCCCGCGGTTAATATCAAAACTGACGCCTTTCACGGCTTCAAACATGCCCGAAGGTGTTTTGAAATCGACATGAAGGTTCTTGATTTGAAGGATTTTTTCCATTAGCACTGCAAACGTCATATTAGATAGGTAAAGGTAAGCTAAACCATGAGTAAGGACAAGAGCGGAAGCCCACCATGCGGCATTTATGTGCGGATAGATGATTTCTCGAACATGCTTGATCTTATTGGTTATGTGCGTCAAATGGCTTTTGCGATTAACCGTGGATCGGGGTATGAGAAAAATTTTACCGTTGTGGAACTGGTTTGCAATGAGAATGATCCCGAACGCCAAGAGCGCATCACGGATTTAATACCCGTCATACGTGATCAGGGGCTTGTTGCGGTCGTCAGTGGTTTGAACGATATCTCGGATATAAAAGGTGCGGATGGCGCACTGATTAAGCAGGCTGATGATATTGAAACTGTTCGAAAATATCACGGCGCAGATGCCATTATCGGCGTTGAGGCCGATAACCAAAAGGATGCAAAAGAGGCTATAGCTGCAGGGTGTGATTATATTGTGACCGGTGCGGATCCAACCGTTATTGCGGCGATAAGTCATGGCACAGAATGTTTGATCGTTACGCGGGGGCAGGATATCACCAATCAAAATTGTGGTGTTCTGGCGCAGGCAGGCGCAAGCTTTGTGGATGTTTCAAGCTATGTTTTAGGTTATGAGAAGGGTGTTATGCAGGCGACCGTGAATGTTTTGGATGCGTTAGAGCAAGCGATGCAAGTGCCAGAGGCATTGAACTAGGTGCTTTTAATATTGTTCGACAGATTGCACATACATTAATTCACAGGATTCCAGCCCTGTATCATTGCGCGTGAGAGATGTGCGGAGCATAAAAATTCGGTTTTTAATACGCTCATCATAATGAACCAAATGACCTGACAGTGTCACGAATTGCTCTTTTTCAAGTGCGACAAGCTTTTTCCAGACCACTTCATTGGCAGGGATAATGTGAATATTTGCAAAGCTTCTTATGGCATCTTGACGTGGGATTTTAATTTCCCCTTCCCAAGTAAATACGCGGTTATGATTGTGCATTTTCGCGTTTTTATAGACGCGCGGTTTAGACATATATTGCCAGCCCAATGATAAATCCATCGGGGCGATTTGTGCATAGCGTCCATCATCATAGTATTTTTTACCTAAAACGCGTCCGCTAACCTCGAATTCTGCCATAAAGCGCAACTGGCCATGTTTGAACTTAATGCCTGTCTCTTATACACATCTGACGCTGCCGACGAATCCAGAGG
>CAXHFH010000043.1:0-17292 GCA_964015995.1 uncultured Alphaproteobacteria bacterium | reverse complement strand
CAATCCAATGAGTCTTTGGGGAGTGATTTCATGTGTTCAACACAATCACCAATCAAAATAGACTCTGTGGATACATTATTTTTTTGACTCGACATTTATATTTCCTTCTGAAAATTGAAATCGAATCATGAGTCATTACGGACTCCGGGTCAAGAAAAAAGATTAAAAATATGTGCGGAGTCAGAGCGTTATTGTAACTTCTTGAGGTAAGCTATTGTTACGACTCAAGAATTCTGCGAACAGGAGCAAAGCTCTTGCGGTGGTGCTCTGTAATACCGTGAACGAGCAATGCTTCTCTATGCTGCGCTGTTGGGTATCCTGCGTTTCGTTCCCATCCATAATGCGGATGTTCATTGGCAAGTTTCTGCATAATACGGTCACGATAAACCTTGGCAATAATAGATGCCGCGGCGATACTCTTTGATTTTTGATCACCTTTCACAACGGTAATTGCCACGGAACTTAGGTTAGGGGCTTTATTACCATCAACCAAAGAATGGGTGATGCCGCCAATTTGATCATGTGCACGTTTCATAGCCTCAAGTGAGGCTTGCAAGATATTCAATTCATCAATTTCTTGTGGCGATAAAGCGCTGACGGCATAAGGAAAGTGCGCAGTGATTTGTTTATACAATGCCTCACGTTTTTTAAGCGCGACTTTCTTGCTGTCTTTGATATCGCTTACAAAATCAAGAGCACGCTTTTCAGGTGGTATGATCACACATGCTGCCACGACCGGGCCGGCCAAAGGCCCACGTCCAACTTCATCAAGACCGCAAACGATTCCCTCATATTGGGTTTCTAATGAAAAATCAGCCATAGCGATTATCCATTAAGGCTTTTGCTCGCGATTTCAAACACATCAGGCGCAATATCTTTTATTTCCAGAATTTCTGATAGAGCTTGTTTGAGCAATTCCTGACGATCCGGTGTATATCTCCGCCATTCACGCATGGGGGTTAATAACCGCGCAGCAATCTGTGGGTTAATTGCGTTCAGTTCAATGATACCGTCTTTTAAAAATGTATATCCTGATCCATCTGCGGCATGAAAACGTGATGGGTTATTCATCGCAAACGCCGCATAGAGCGAGCGTACACGGTTTGGATTTTTAATATTGAAATCTTTGTGGTCTTTCAGTGCTTTTAATTTTTCAACAGTATCCGGAAGTGTAGAAGATGCCTGCAAGGCAAACCATTTATCAATCACAAGAGGGTAATCCTTATAACGATCATAAAAATCATTGAAGACCTCTTCACGTTCGGAATTTTTATTAGATGCCAATGATGACAAAGCCGCGGCACGATCAGTCATGTTATCCGCTTCAAAATAATGCGCCTTCGCACGTTTCGCGCACCCCGTCCCATGTGTTGCAGTCAATAACATTAATGTAACATTACGAAGGGCACGCTTCGCCATAGCTTGTGATGTAATTTCAAATTCGCCTTCAGGTGCATTAGCCTTATATATCTTTTCAAGCATAGATTTATGGGTTCGCTTAATCGCCGCTAAAGTTAATTCACGCGCTTTATAGATTGCCTCAGGATCGGCGGGATTGCGCTCCTGAATCATTGATGACACATCCGGTAAAGATATAGCACGCGCGATAAGAGCTTTATCAGCATCCTCATCAAGCGCATCAGCGAGAATATCACCATAACCATCGACGTAAGATTGTGGTACGAGCATTTTCTCGCCATTGGCATGGGAATCAAGTATTTCACCGAGCACTTTTCGCGCCAGATATTGCCCGGATTCCCAACGGTTAAACCCGTCATAGGTTTCGTTTTGCGTTAGGAAGGCATAATCCTCGTCACTAAGACTTGTTGAGAGCTTCACGGGCGCAGAAAAGCCACGGAGTACAGAAGGTACAGGGCGCTGTTTGACGTCTTCAATCGTGAATTGCTGTTCGCTTTGCGTGAAGTCTAGAATTTGTGTACCGATCAAGTCTTCGCCATCGTGCCCAATCAACCCAAGCGCAACAGGAATAACCATTGGCTTCTTGTCACTCTGATTTGGTGTGTCGGGTGTACTTTGCGTTAATTTAATCGAATAGGTCTGATTTGTTTCATCATAAGTGCCGTTAAATGTGACTTCGGGAGTTCCGGCTTGTTCATACCAAAGACGGAACTGAGTAAGATCGACGCCGCTTGCATCTTCCATGGACTTTACAAAATCTTCGCATGTCACAGCTTGACCGTCATGACGCTCAAAATAAAGATCTGTACCTTTGCGGTAATTCTCTTTACCCAAAATAGTACGCATCATACGAATAATTTCTGCGCCTTTTTCATATACGGTCATCGTGTAGAAGTTATTAATCTCGATGTAGTTATCAGGACGTATAGGATGGGCGAGGGGAGACGCATCCTCCGCGAATTGAAAACGTCTTAGGTGCGTGACATCATCAATACGTTGTACATCAGCCGAGTGCGTATCAGCACTAAATTCCTGATCACGGAATACGGTAAGACCTTCTTTTAAAGATAGTTGGAACCAATCACGGCAGGTCACACGATTCCCGCTCCAATTGTGGAAATACTCGTGAGCGATTACACCCTCAACGCGCATGAAGTCTGTATCGGTGGCCGTTTCCTGATGTGCAAGAACGAGAGCGGTGTTGAATATATTGAGCGATTTATTCTCCATGGCACCCATATTAAAATCGCTGACCGCCACAATGTTGAAAACATCAAGATCGTATTCCAGGCCGTAAACCTCCTCATCCCACGTCATGGAGCGCTTGAGGCTATCCATTGCATGATCACACTGGCTTTCATCGCCTGCACGAACATAGATGTACAAATCAACCTCTTGCCCTGAGGCGGTCGTGAAGGTGTCATGAATATGTGTTAAATCACCAGCAACAAGCGCAAACAAATAGCAAGGTTTTGGGTGTGGATCGTCCCATACTGTAAAGTGTCGATTGTCACCAACTTCACCGCCATCAATACGATTACCGTTCGATAATAGTACCGGATAGGCTTTATCGGCCTCTACTCGAACCGTGAATGTAGTTAAGACATCCGGACGATCAGGATAATAAGTAATTCGACGGAAACCCTCGGCTTCACATTGCGTACAATATGTACCGCCTGAATTATATAACCCTTCAAGGCGTGTATTTTTTTCAGGATAAATTTTAGTTTGAATTTCTAATGTAAAGCTTTTGGGTACGTTGTGTATAACCATACCAGCATCATCAGCGGTATAATCTTTATGATCTTGTTCGTTTATTTTCAAAGATAAAAGCTCTAATTCTTCACCATAGAGCGATAAGTCGCCGCCTGCGCCATCATATTGCGCGATCGAAGTAACAACCGTATACCCGTCGTGAATATCAAAATTTAGCTCAAGCTCTTCAATCTCAAACGGGAAGGGGCTGTAATCTTTGAGGTAAATGGTTTGGGGCGTATCTGTGCGCATGTCTTACTCTTTATATGATTCGAATTAATCACAATCATGACGGAAAAGAGTCGACATGCAAAGGTAGAACAAGTGTTATTTAATCAAGAACCATATCATTGCGGTGAATAAGTTCATCACGACCAATATATCCAAGAATTTCGTGAATATCTTTACTGTTTTGGCCGATAATTTTGCGCGCATCGTGGTAATTATATGCGCATAATCCCATACCAATTTTGCACCCTGAGGAATTTAAGATTTCGACGACATCGCCTCGGCCGAATTTTCCCTCGACGAATTTGACGCCAACAGGCAAAAGGCTCTTCCCGCTATTGAGGGCCACAAGCGCACCATCATCAACGGTAATGCTTCCTTTTGGGCTCATGTGAGCGCCTAGCCATATTTTGCGTGCGTTGTTATCACACTCCTGCGCAAGGAAAAGTGTTGATTGTTTAGAGGGATCTTTACAGACTTTTGATAACGCATAATTTTCGCGGCCATTTGTAATAATTAGATTTATACCAGCTTTGGTCGCAGAAAGCGCAGCTTCGATTTTACTTTTCATGCCGCCAGTGCTCAAGCCGGGGATTGCATCACCTGCCATTTGCACGTGATCATCTGTAATCGTCTCGACAATGGGAATATGCACCGCATCAGGGTTCTTATCCGGATTGTCCGTAAATAATCCACCCGCCGTAGACAGAAGAACAACAGTGTCAGCAAAGATCATTTGCGCCACTCTGACACTTAAACGATCATTATCGCCAAAGCGAATTTCACCAGTGGAAACGGTATCATTCTCATTGATTATCGGTACAACACCGGCATCAAGAAGGGTGTGCAGCGTCTCACGCGCGTTCAGGTTCATGCGCCTGTTTTCTGTCTCACTCATCGTCAGGAGAACCTGCGCCGCATCTACGCCGAAATTTGAAAAAGCCTTAAAGTAACCATTAAACACATGATATTGCCCAACAGAGGAGGCGGCTTGTTTTTGCGCTAATGGGATATTCTTAGGGGGCATATCGAGAGGAATGCCGAGCGCCTTACGCCCCAGAGCAACGCTTCCTGAAGATACGATGACTACTTTCTTACCGTTTTGCATTAATGTGTGCACATCAACGGCAAGTGTATCCATCCATTCTTGATTAACATTACTGTCTTCGCCAAGCACTAATTCTGACCCGACTTTGATGACAATAAATGTACCTTGTTCAAGAGCAGATTGTGTTGTTAGCTCACTCACGGATTAAACGCTCCATCTTCTTCTTCCTCACCGTACTTTTCTTTATACACGATATCGGCGAGTAAATAGAGAAGTTCTTTTGTCTTCTCACCTGAGACAGCGGACATAAGGTGTACTTTTTTATTGATGGCATCTTCTAACGTTTTGCGTTGATCTTCCGCAAGCTCGTCACCAAGTGCATCAGATTTATTCAAAACAATAATCTCAGGTTTGTTTTCAAGATTCGCACCATACTCAGTTAATTCATGTCGAATAGTTTTATACGCATTCGCTAAATCATCTTGTGTACAGTCGATAATGTGCAGCAAAACAGAGGTGCGTTCGACATGGCCTAAGAAACGATCACCAAGACCGTGGCCCTCATGTGCGCCTTCAATTAGGCCCGGAATATCTGCAATTACAAAATCACGCTCTCCCGCTTTTACAACACCCAAATTAGGGTGAAGTGTCGTGAATGGGTAATCTGCAATTTTAGGATTAGCGTTAGAGCATACAGATAAGAACGTGGATTTTCCAGCGTTCGGCAATCCAACCAAACCAACATCAGCAATTAATTTCAAACGAAGCCAAACGGCCATTTCCTGTATAGGCCAACCGGGCGTGAATTTTCGAGGTGCTTGGTTCGTGGCGCTTTTGTAATGCGCATTACCAAAACCGCCATCACCGCCTTTTAAAAATTTTAGACGTTCGCCAGGTTCTAGAAGGTCGGCAAGAATTGTTTCCTTGTCCTCATCTAGAATTTGTGTGCCTACGGGCACTTTGATAATGCAGTCATCACCACCAGCGCCAGTTTTGTTTCGTCCTGAGCCATTATGGCCATGCTCGGCCTTGAAATGTTGTTTATATCTGAAATCAATCAGTGTATTGAGTGTCTCAACAACCTCGAAATAAACATCTCCGCCTTTTCCGCCATTCCCACCGTCGGGCCCACCATATTCTACGTACTTTTCACGACGGAACGACACGCAGCCTGGGCCACCTTTACCACTTTGTAGATAAATTTTTGCTTCATCTAAAAATTTCATGCTCGTTTTCCATTAAAAAAGGGGAACGACATATCCCCCTCCTTATAAACCGTATGTGTATGAGGCAGACTATTCTGCTGCTTGTGCTTTCGCTGCATCATTCGCTGGAACAATATTAACAACAGCTTGGCCAGCTTTACCTTTCGTGAACAAAACCTGTCCATCAAGTAGAGCAAAAATTGTGTGGTCTTTACCTAGGCCAACATTTTTGCCCGGCTTCCACTTTGTTCCGCGTTGCCGCACAATAATGTTACCCGCAAGAACTTCTTCGCCACCATAACGCTTGATACCAAGTCTGCGGCCGACCGAATCGCGTCCGTTTCTGGAACTACCACCTGCTTTTTTATGTGCCATAATCTATCTCCTGATTTTTATATTTCTACGTTATGCCGCTTTGATGTTCGTAATTTGGATCATTGTCAAATCTTGACGGTGTCCTTTTTTACGACGGTAGTTTTGACGGCGCTTCTTTTTGAAAATTGTAATTTTCGGCCCACGCGTTTGCGCAACCACAGTTGCTTCCACTTTAGCGCCTTTTATCAAAGGCTCACCGACTGTTGATTTTTTGCCATCGGCAATCATCAAAACTTCGTCAAGCGTAACTTTATCGCCTTCGTTTCCTTCTAGTTTTTCAACAAGAAGTTTATCGTCTTTTTGAACTTTATACTGTTTTCCACCAGTTTTAATAACCGCAAACATTGTTTTTTTCCGTCTATTTTCGTTATTCTGTTATTGCCAAAAGGCCTATTACAAGTCTTTTACGCCATGAGCGAAGGAAATAATCATATCCATGTCACCGTGTCAAGAAATATATCAATACACTGAATCGATATTATATAGCAACAAATGCATCTTGGTTATGTTATATTTTTATGATATCTAACCATCGCGTTTAAACAACAATCAAAAAAAGATCACAAAACATTATGAGCATTACAAGAATTCTACCGATCCTAATCACAATCGTATCCTTCATTGCTCTGCCTGTATTAGCAGCAAGCGGTGGAGAGAGTACATCAACAAACCATAATTTGAATGTTGGGTTTCATTGGGGGGGGATTCTTTGTATTGCGATATTCATATTATCTTACGCCGCTGTATTAGCAGAAGAATTCACACATATGCGTAAATCCAAGCCCGTCATGCTAGGTGCGGGCATAATATGGATTGTTATTGCTTTTATTGCCCCGTCTTATGGTGTTGATAAGCACGGTATTCACAGTGCCATCTTCCACGGCCTCGAAGAATACGCAAGTTTAATGCTCTTCTTACTCGCCGCTATGACCTATATCAGCGCACTAGAGAATCGTAACGTTTTTGCTGTAATTAGAAACAAGCTTGTACTTTCAGGTATGAGTTTACGCCAACTTTTTTGGGCAACAGGTATATTGGCCTTTTTCTTATCACCGATAGCAGATAACTTAACGACGGCTCTTGTTATGGGTACTGTTATTATGGCTGTTGGGCATAATAACGCCAAATTTATTACACTTGGCTGTGTGAATGTTGTTTGTGCGGCGAATGCCGGCGGCGCGTTTAGTCCGTTCGGTGATATCACTACACTAATGGTATGGCAGGCTGAAAAAGTCGAATTTTTTGAATTCTTCGCTTTATTTGTTCCATCATTGGTTTGTTTCGTGGTTCCGGCAGCATTGATGACATTCTTTATTCCCAAAGAGCAGCCCGAGACAATTGATGAGCGCGTTGAAATGAAGCAGGGCGCGCGTTTAATTATCGTTTTAGGGTTTTGCACAATCGCATTAGCTGTCGGTCTAGAACAGACGTTGGGGCTACCGCCATTCGTTGGCATGATGACTGGCTTATCAATTCTTATGATTACTGCGTGGCTTATCCGTCGTACAAATAAAATCGGTACAGATAAAGATCACGAATTTGATATTCTTGAAAACGTTGCAGCAGCAGAATGGGATACATTGCTATTCTTCTTTGGTGTTATATTCAGTGTTGGTGGTCTGGGCTATCTTGGTTATTTGGAAATGATGTCAGCGACGATGTATGACGGTTGGGGCGCAAGTGCGACCAACATATTCCTTGGTTTTGCATCTGCTCTTATTGATAACATTCCAGTGATGTTCGCAGTGCTTACGATGGACCCTGAAATGGATCACTTCCAATGGTTGCTCATCACACTCACAACTGGCGTTGGCGGTAGTATGCTGTCCATTGGTTCGGCGGCAGGTGTTGCGCTAATGGGCGTAGCACGTGGTTATTACACGTTCTTCTCTCACCTTAAATGGTCGTTCTTTATTTTCTTGGGTTATGCTGCGGCAATTTACACGCATTTCCTGATGAACAGCCATTTAATGACTGTGGTTAATTAAGGGCAGGGTTGCCACTCCAGAAATACCAACCTAGTCCGATTAGGAAAAGGGCATTGCCGTATAGTGCATGTTCAACCGTTACCAATGCTAACGATCTTGTTTTAGCGTAGGTGTGTGCGAAGATCAGTCCTGCGATAAAGCTTAAGGTTGGAGCTACCCAATTAATATACAGCATGTGTGCATAGGCAAATACGATGGCACTGGCAATTATCCTTACCGTTGGTGTTTTGAAATAACGTTTATAGCGGTGGAAGAAAAAGCTGCAAAATATCAACTCTTGTGGTAGCGCCGAAAGGATTGGGTAGATCGTAAAGATCATGATCATCGCAAAAGGCCGCTCGTAGGCCATCACAAACAAACGATCCGGATCAAAGAACTTCATGAATAAAACCATCACAACACACGCAATAATCCAACGCGGCAGAATAAGTTTCATGCTCGTTTTATTAACAGATTTCCATTTCCAAATATCTTTCGCGAAACGTTCATCACCCTTTACGAACAGATGGTATGCGCAATAGGCGGCTGCGCTCCACAGAAAGAAAAACATGAACTTTCCGAGATTGTTTGTAATAATAAATGTTGGAAGGGCAACACACAGAATTAGAAATTCCAAAGCCAATAAAAAATTATAGGTTGGCTTTTCAATTAAGGTTTTATCTGTTGTCATTTAGGAATAATAGCATAAGATACTCTTTTCTAACCATAAAAAAGAATTTCACACCTGCGATTTTAACAAATTGCATTTCGTGTTTTTTTGGTCTATAACCCGCATATTATGGTCGCTTTACCGGAAATTAAAAGACACAAAACACATGGCGTGAACGTACGTGGCGTCACTGTTGGTGGTGGTGCACCTGTTGTTGTGCAATCAATGACTAATACAGACACTGCCGATGTTGAGAAGACATTTGAACAGGTAAAACAGTTATTTCTTGCAGGCTCTGAAATTATCCGTGTCACAGTCAATAACGATGAGGCAGCCATTGGCGTAGCCAAGCTTCGGGATTTATTGAACAAAGAAGGTTTGGACGTACCGCTTGTTGGGTGCTTCCATTACAATGGCCACACACTTCTTAATGATCATCCTTCTCTCGCAGAAAGCTTAGACAAATACCGTATTAATCCAGGGAATGTTGGTTTTGGCAAAAAACGTGATGCCCAGTATGAGCAAATGATCGAAAAGGCAATTGAATATAACAAAGCCGTTCGCATCGGTGTGAATTGGGGAAGCCTTGATCAAGCCTTAGCCATGAAACTTATGGATGATAACGCAAAGCTAGACCAGCCTTTATCATCAGATGAAGTTATGCGCGAAACATTGGTACAATCTACACTCATTAGTGCCAAGAAAGCTGAAGAAATAGGCTTAGCAAAAGACAAAATTATTCTTTCCGCAAAAGTCAGCCGCGTACAGGATCTCATTGCCGTTTACACAGCCCTAGCGGAGCGCTCAAACTATGCGCTGCATCTTGGCCTTACAGAGGCAGGTATGGCATCTAAGGGTATCGTAGCAACGGCACTGGGCGAGGGGATTCTACTCCAGCAGGGGATCGGTGATACGATCCGCGCATCGCTCACACCTGAGCCAAACGGAGACCGCAGCCTAGAGGTGCGTGTGTGTCAGGAAATTCTACAAGCCCTTAACATTCGATCGTTCATGCCAGAGGTCAGCGCATGCCCGGGATGTGGCCGTACAACAAGTACGTATTTTCAGGAACTGGCGCAGGGTATTCAGCGTTATTTGGATGTGAAAATGCCTGTTTGGTCAGAGCAATATCCGGGTGTTGAAACTATGAAAGTTGCTGTTATGGGGTGTATTGTAAATGGCCCGGGCGAGAGCAAACATGCCGATATAGGCATTAGCCTTCCCGGGACTGGCGAGTCACCAGTTGCGCCTGTCTTTACAGACGGCAAGAAAAGCCATACATTACGCGGCGACAATATCGCCGAAGAATTCCAAAATCTTGTCGAAGAATACGTAGAAAAAAGATTTTCTCAAAAGGCGGCTTGATTAAAAAAACAAAATTTTGAAACCTAAATTAAGGAGTGAACGTTCATGCTGATTGGTGTCCCGAAGGAAATAAAAACATTAGAATATCGTGTGGGGCTCGTCCCATCATCTGTGAAAGAATTTACTTCACGTGGCCATGACGTTTTAATTGAAACAAATGCTGGTGCAGGCATTAACTTTACAGACGCTGATTACGAAGAGGCCGGTGCAACAATAGCAGGCTCTGCCAAAGAAGTTTTTGAAAAAGCTGAAATGATCATCAAGGTCAAGGAGCCGCAGGCGCAAGAATGCGCGATGCTTCAAGAAGATCAGATTTTGTTCACATATTTGCACTTGGCGGCTGATGCGCCGCAAGCGCAAGGTTTAATCGATTCGGGTTGCATCGCTATTGCGTATGAAACTGTCACAGGTCCCAATGGATATGGACTTCCTCTGTTAGAGCCGATGAGTGAGATTGCCGGACGTCTTTCTGTTCAGGTTGGTGCATATTACTTACAAAAGCACATGGGCGGTCTAGGGCGGCTTATTGGTGGCGTACCGGGTGTTAAGCCTGCGGAAGTTCTGATTATTGGTGGCGGCGTATCCGGTTTCCATGCTGCGCAAATGGCAACAGGCTTAGGCGCAAACGTAACAATTCTTGAAAAATCAAACCCGCGCATGCGTTTTCTCGATGAGTATTTCCATGGACGTGCGAATATCGTTTATTCTAATCTCGATATTCTGGAACGCGAAGTACAGAACGCTGATCTTGTTATTGGTGCTGTTCTTATTCCTGGTGCGTCTGCGCCGAAACTAATTCGTAAGAATATGCTGCCAACAATGAAAAAGGGCTCTGTGATCGTGGATATAGCCATTGATCAAGGTGGCTGCTTAGAAACAAGTAAAGCAACAACGCATAATGAGCCAACATATGTCATTGACGATGTTGTACATTATTGCGTAGCCAACATGCCTGGCGCAGTGCCCTTAACGTCTGCATTGGCGCTTAACCACTCAGTATTGCCTTATGCCCTAAAGCTTGCGGAGCAGGGCTGGAAAGAGGCTTTGGATGGTGATCCAAACTTCTTGAATGGTTTAAATATTTGCCAAGGTAAGGTAACAAATAAAGCCGTAGCAGAGTCTTTAGATCTTGATTATATGTCAGCTGAGACACTGCTTGCTGCCTAAATGATTATTTCTTAATCTTTAGTTTTTGCACTTCTTCTAGCAAAACTGATGTTTCCGCACGTTTTTTATAATTTGCGTCAAGAAACGCGTATGTGATTTTACCATCTTGGTTAATCACATACGATGCGGCCAATGGGAGTATGTTACTGTCATCCTTATTCTTCGTATGAATATCAAAGCCTTTTTGATAATACTCTGCAATTTTAGGGGGGAGTTCGTACGCTACGCCATATTCTTGCGCAACGTGACTACCAATATCGCTCAGAACATAAAACTCGATACTTTTCTTATCTTGTAAAGTCCATCCACGGTCTGCCGATTCTGGGCTTATTGCGACCACATGTGCACCTATAGATTTAAACTCGTCTACATGTGCCTGAATATCTTCTAAGTAAATGTTACAATATGGACACCATTCACCGCGATACCAAATCATGACCACTGGCCCTGTTTTTAATAATTCGGATAACGTAACCTGTTTACCTGCCGCGCTCGGAAGAATAAAGTCCGGAGCCATATCCCCAACATTTTTAGCACGTTCTAAAACACCAGATTCACGAACCAGCTCTATACCTTCCTTGTAATCTGCTTGTTTTTGAGGGTCGGCTTTCTTTCCAAAGTCCTTGTCACGTTGATCAAGCTTTTCCGTAACTGTTTGATCTGAGAAAGCTGGAGATGGTAAGAAAAAAGTTAGTGCGAGAATGGAAAGTAAAAAGCGCATTAGTCATTATCCCTTGTTTAATTTCTATCTGCTTCGCCAATATCGAAAAATAAGTTACTTTTTTTATGTTTTTTCTATTATCGTGCTTGACGGAATGCACGCATCGGTGATATCAAAATCTCCATCTTAAATGCGCGGGTGTAGCTCAGTTGGTTAGAGCGCCGCCCTGTCACGGCGGAGGCCGCGAGTTCAAGTCTCGTCACTCGCGCCATTTGAGAAAATACTTAAGAAATGCCCGTTCTTTATGTTCGGGCTTTTTTTATTTCGCAAATTTATCAAGAAAAATAATCAATACGACCGGAAAAGGTGTTTTCTTTAAGTATCTAAGCTGTTAAAACATGCATAGAATTTTAAGTCTTTGGAAAATTACATGGCTCCGCAGGAATTACTTATCGAATATCTTCCTATCCTTGTCTTCATGGCGATAGCAGGAGGCATCTCTGCTGCTATGATATTAGGGTCATTGTTGGTTGGTGTGCGTAAACCTGACGCAGAAAAGCTCTCTGCATATGAATGTGGATTTGATGCTTTTTCTGATGCACGTAATAAGTTTGATGTGCGCTTTTATCTGGTTACACTTTTATTCATTATCTTTGATCTTGAAATTGCGTTCTTATTTCCTTGGGCGATAACACTCGGTAAAATCGGTGCTTTCGGTTTCTGGTCTATGATGATTTTCCTCGGTGTTCTTACTGTTGGTTTCATTTATGAATGGAAAAAAGGCGGCCTGGAATGGGAATAAGTCTAGTAGGAGTGAATCATGGGACATGATCGCAAAATTATAGAGGCACCAAGCTACGCTCCGGGGGCAAGCTCTCCCTTGCCACCAGCATCACAACAAGATGTTGTGCCTGCGGCCTTGTCAAAAACGCTTGATGAAAAGGGTTTTATCCTGACTAATGCAGACCGCCTGTTTGATTGGGCTCGGACTGGCTCACTATGGCCGATGACATTCGGGCTAGCTTGCTGCGCTGTGGAAATGATCCACGCCTATATGAGCCGTTACGACCTTGACCGTTTTGGTATGATTCCACGCCCTTCACCACGTCAGTCTGACGTCATGATTGTTGCGGGCACGCTTACCAATAAAATGGCGCCGGCTTTACGCCGCGTCTATGACCAAATGCCAGAACCGCGTTGGGTGGTGTCCATGGGGTCATGTGCTAATGGCGGCGGTTATTACCATTACTCTTATTCCGTTGTACGTGGTTGTGATCGCATCGTGCCTGTGGATATTTATATTCCGGGCTGTCCGCCCACAGCAGAGGGCATGATTTACGGCCTGATGCAACTTCAAAAGAAAATTCAGAGAGAGGATACGCGCATTGCCCGATGAGTCCCTCAAAGATTTAGCCGAATATATCACCGAGAAGCTTGAAGATCATGTTATCAGCCATGAATTCAAAAAAGACGAGCTTGTGATTTATGCGAAGCCTGACAGCATAATTCCTGTTCTACAGCTTTTACGCGATGACCGTGAATGTGAATTTACAACCCTGATCGACTTAACTGCTGTTGATTACCCTGAAAGGGGAGAGCGTTTTGATGTAGTCTATACGCTTCTTTCTCTGCGTCAGAACAATCGTGCACGCGTTGTTATCGCGGTTGAAGATGAGCAGATTATACAAAGTGTCACCTCACTATTTAGTTCAGCTTTATGGTATGAACGTGAAGTTTGGGATATGTATGGCATCTTATTTTCAGGTAATCCTGATTTACGTCGTATCCTCACTGATTATGGCTTTGAAGGTCATCCACAGCGTAAAGATTTTCCATTAACAGGATATGTTGAACTTCGTTATGACGAAGAGCAAAAGCGTGTTGTTTATGAGCCTGTCGAGCTTACGCAAGACTTCCGCCGATTTGATTTTGTTAGTCCATGGGAAGGTATGGTTGATGTGCAATTGCCCGGTGATGAAAAGGCCAACATACCAACAGGTTGGAAAACAGCGAATGATGAAAAACTTCCGCCAGAAGAAGACGTAAACAACGAAGAAGACAAAGAGGAGGTCGAAGAACATGCCTCTGAAGGATAGAGCAGATACTCCCGATGTAATGATCGGTGAAGAAACACAAATCAAGCCGTTCACAATGAATTTCGGTCCTCAGCACCCTGCAGCGCATGGTGTGCTTCGCCTTGTTTTGGAAATGGAAGGCGAGATCGTAGAACGTGCCGATCCGCATATCGGATTGCTTCATCGTGGTACAGAAAAACTGATTGAATATAAAACCTACACGCAAGCCGTGCCGTATTTTGACCGTCTTGATTACGTGGCGCCAATGAACCAAGAGCATGCATTTGCTCTGGCGACTGAAAAGTTACTTGGCATTACCGTGCCTAGACGCGGGCAATATATCCGTGTGCTTTATTGTGAGCTTGGTCGTGTGCTTAATCATATCTTGAACATCACGACATTCGCACTGGATGTGGGTGCATTAACGCCAGCTCTATGGGGCTTTGAAGAACGTGAAAAAGGTATGGAATTTTATGAACGCGTTTGCGGCGCGCGCTTACATGCCAACTATTTTCGTCCGGGCGGCGTGGCACAAGACATGCCCGATGGTTTAGCCGAAGATATATATGAATGGTGCGAAGAGCTTCCTAAATTCCTTGCTGATCTGGAAACACTATTAACAGAAAACCGTATTTTCAAACAGCGTACGGTTGATATCGGCAGTGTCACAGCAGAAGAAGCACAAGATTGGGGCTTTTCTGGCCCGATGCTTCGTGGTTCTGGTATTGCATGGGATTTACGCAAAAGTCAGCCTTACGAAGTTTACGACGAAATGGACTTCGATATCCCTGTCGGTAAAACAGGGGACTGTTACGCTCGTTATTTGGTGCGTATGGCAGAAATGTATGAATCCATAAAGATCATGAAACAGGCCATCGAAAAAATGCCTGAAGGCCATGTGAGGGTTAATGATTACAAAGTGTCGCCGCCACCGCGTGCAGAAATGAAAGATTCGATGGAGGCCTTAATCCATCATTTCAAACTTTTCACCGAAGGGTATCATGTGCCTGCTGGCGAAACTTACACTGCCGTAGAAGCTCCGAAAGGTGAGTTTGGTGTGTACTTGGTAAGTGATGGAAGCAACAGGCCATATCGTTGCCGTATTCGTGCTCCGGGCTTTACCCATTTACAGGCACTTGACTTCATGAGCAAAGGCCACCAACTTGCCGATACTGTATCGATTATCGGTTCGCTTGATATCGTTTTTGGAGAAATTGATCGATGAAAAAACCGTTTGATTTAAATGCCGATTACCAACCGGAACACTTCGAATTCGACAAAGTGTATGATCAGCATATTAAAGATATTATTGCACTGTACCCACAAGGACGACAGCAATCTGCTGTAATGCCCTTACTTGATCTCGCGCAGAGGCAAGTCGCGCAAGAGGGCGCAGCGGCTAACCCACCTTATGGTGGTTGGATTCCGCGCGCCGCAATGGATCATATTGCCGATGTTTTAGACATGCACAAAGTTAAAGTCTATGAAGTGGCTAGTTTCTACTCAATGTATAATACTGCCCCTGTCGGGCAATACCTTGTACAGTTCTGTACAACAACGCCTTGCTGGCTCTGTGGATCAGGTGACATTGTAAATGCCGCCAAGGATCATCTGGGAGTTGGTATGGGTGAAACCACACCTGACGGTAAGTTTAGTCTGATGGAGGTTGAGTGTCTGGGGGCGTGTGTAAATGCGCCGATGGTGCAAATTAATGACGACTACTTCGAAGATTTAACGCCTGAGAATATGCGTGAATTACTTAGTATTCTTGCCGAAGATATGAAGCCGACAATTGGATCACAAACTGGTCGTAAGGCATCTATGTCTGCGGCCGGCCCGACAACGCTGAAGAAGCTTGCAAAGAAAGCGAAGGTTGTCTGATGAATATAGAAATCCCAACAGACAAAATAGCACTGCAAATATGGTGGGCTATGGCATGGCGTAGTATTCCTTTGGTCATTGTTTGTAGTATTCTTGCAGGCTTTGCCATTGGTTTGGTGACAACTATCGTTGGAATTGATCCGAAAACGATGCAAGGTCCATCCATGTTAATAGGGGGGATCGTGGGTCTTTATGTGTCTATTAAGGTAATTAAATACCTGATGACCAAAGGATTTGGGGAATATAGATTAGTCGTGGTGAAAAAATAAATGCTTGATGATAAAGATAGAATATTCACAAACCTTTATGGCTGGGAAAGCTATGACCTTAAAGCTGCGCAAAAGCGTGGTGATTGGGATAAAACGGCAAACATTATCAAAAAAGGCCGCGAATCTATTATAGAAGAAATGAAAGCCTCCGGCCTTCGTGGTCGCGGCGGGGCAGGGTTTCCAACAGGATTAAAATGGTCGTTTATGCCCAAAGACATCGGCGATCGTCCGCATTACCTTGTCATCAACGCCGACGAATCAGAACCGGGCACATGTAAAGATCGTGACATTTTACGTAACGAGCCTCACAAGCTGATAGAGGGCGCGTTAATCGCAGGATTCGCTATGGGGGCACATGCCGCCTATATTTACGTGCGTGGAGAGTTTTACAATGAAAGCTCTAACCTTTGGAAAGCAATCCATGAGGCTTATGATGCAGGCTTACTTGGAAAAAATGCCGCAAAATCAGGGTGGGATTTTGATATTATAGTTCACCGTGGTGCGGGGGCTTATATATGCGGTGAAGAAACTGCATTGATCGAATCGATAGAAGGCAAAAAAGGCCAACCCCGCAACAAGCCGCCATTTCCTGCAATGGCAGGACTATATTCCTGCCCAACAACCGTGAATAACGTGGAAACTATTGCCGTAGTCCCTGAAATTATTAGGCGTGGTGCAAAATGGTTTGCATCGCTTGGTCGTGATGAGAAAAACGCAGGTACGAAACTGTTTTGTATTTCCGGTCATGTTGAAAACCCATGTAACGTTGAAGAAGAAATGGGGATTCCGTTAAAAGAACTCATTGAAAAACATTGCGGCGGTGTTCGTGGTGGCTGGAACAACCTTCTTGCTGTTATCCCCGGTGGTTCATCAACGCCAATGTTGCCTAAAGAAACGTGCGATCACATCCACATGGATTTTGATTCATTACGAGAAGTTGGCACAGGTCTGGGCACGGCAGGTGTTATTGTTATGGATAAATCCACCGATGTTATTCAGGCCATCTGCCGTTTATCGCAATTTTATATGCATGAAAGTTGCGGACAATGTACGCCATGCCGCGAAGGTTCTGGCTGGCTTTGGCGCATGATGACACGCATGGTGCAGGGTAATGCTACGGTTGAGGAAATTGATCAGCTTTATGAAGTTACTAAAGAGATCCTGTCTCTTATACACATCTCCGAGCCCACGAGACGTCTGAGTATCT
>CAXHFH010000042.1:0-17432 GCA_964015995.1 uncultured Alphaproteobacteria bacterium | reverse complement strand
TTTTATCGCTTATTGATCGTTTGAATTTGTACGATCCAAGAGACGTACACCAAGACAGGGAGCCGCTTGATGAAGCGGTTTAGTCTATTATCAGTATTATCTGGCGGTTCTATTTTTGATATTCTTTACCGCAATTTCCGCAGAGTTTTTGATGAGATATTCAGTAAGAAAAAGCAAGTGCCGATTGATGATAAAGAAGAAGGCAAGCATGAGTTTTTTATTAAAAACAAGGCGCTTTTTG
Source organism: uncultured Alphaproteobacteria bacterium (assembly GCA_964015995.1). Lineage (GTDB taxonomy): Bacteria > Pseudomonadota > Alphaproteobacteria > Micavibrionales > Micavibrionaceae > UBA1672. The sequence goes on along the minus strand of CAXHFH010000042.1, from coordinate 17,191 downwards.
ATGAGTTAGAAACGGTAAGGGCTGATTTATATCAGGTGTATGCATTTCGCAAGAAATTGGCACCATGTGTGTTGTTACTATCATTTATGTTTTTTTCTCTTATATTTTTTTGGGTTCTCAAAAATGATATTGGAAATTGGATAATTTCAATAAGCCTTCTCTTATTTATAGCTTTAGCCGCAGCCATGTATTATTACCTTGTTGACCCAAAGTACCGCTATGTCAGCTTGTATAAAAAAGCTTTTTTACCAAAAATTGTTAAAGAGATAGGTGATTTTACTTATGAACATGAGCCTCGTAGCGCTATAAACATTAGAGATTTTGAGAATTCTTATATTGTTTATCCGCATGGGGCTTGTATCGTCGAGGACCATTTAAAAGGTGAATATAAAGGGACGTCGATAGAAATTTCTGAAATTAAACTACTACTTCCCTTTGGCGTAAGCTCTTCATATGAATATGTATTTCGCGGAATGGCAATATTCATCGATATTCGTAAAAAGCGTTTTTTAGGAAAAACCGTTATATGTCCATACAGAAAGGAATTGTTTCTAGAGTTGGATCATCATAAAGGGTTAAAGCGTATCAAGTTCTCAGCCAGAGATTTTGAGAAGGTATTTAATGTTTTTGGATCTGACCAAGTAGAGGCACATTATCTGGTTGATCCTGCAATGATGGAACATTTAATGCACTTACGAGAAACATGCGATGAGCGCGGTTTGGCTGCGTCGTTCTATGACAATAAAGTCCTTATCATGATGTCCGGTTCTCACAATCATTTCGAACCCGCTGATCTTGAAATCCCCGCGACTGATCCACGCTCTATCCTGTCGATGAAGAAGGAAATCGGGGAGATTTTATCGCTTATTGATCGTTTGAATTTGTACGATCCAAGAGACGTACACCAAGATAGGGAACCGCTTGATGAAGCGATTTAGGTGGTTTTGATATGGCTTTAAGGTTATTTCGCAGAGTTTTTTCTTCTTTCCATATTTTTTAGAAATATCTCATATTTTTCTGGTGGCATTATTCTATCTTTTTCTTCTTTCGGTAGGCTTTCTAAATAATCAAGCAATTCTTCTTTTGTCTGCTGCGCGATTGTTCCATCACGTACTATTTGTTCACCCAAAATTTCATAGCGAATAAATTTTGATGTATCCATGAGCACCAACTCGAAACTTTTCGGGCTGACATAAACCCATGCCCCAATGAAAGCAGGTACACAGACAACAATCAGAATAAACCGCTTTAAAACTCGCGTCAGCGGATCACATTTTGGTTTTGTCGTTGGTGTATTATCTAAATCGTTCATATTCATTTATATCCTTAGAAAATCAATTATATCATAAGGCAGCTTTATGACGGCAGGCAATCATTGACAGTTTATCACTTATGCGCCAAAAGTAAGGCACTAACAGCGCACAAATAAAGGAAAGCACAAAGAAATGGCATCTTATCAATATGTTTATGTGATGAACGGCCTGAGCAAGGCATACGGCAACGGCAAGAAGGTTCTGGAGAATGTAACCTTGAGCTTTTTCCCCGGTGCGAAAATTGGTGTGCTTGGGCCGAATGGTGCGGGTAAATCTACGCTTTTGCGGATTATGGCGGGTGTTGATAAAGATTTCTTGGGCGAGGCATGGAGCGCGGAGGGCGCGCGCGTGGGCTATCTGGAGCAAGAACCTCAACTGGATGAGAGCAAAACCGTTGGTGAAAACGTGATGGAAGCACTCGCGGATGTGAAGGCCATGGTGGATCGCTTTAACGCGATTGGTATGGAGATGGCCGAACCGGACGCAGATTTCGATAAATTGTCCGAAGAGATGGGTGATTTACAGGAAAAAATCGACGCCGTTGACGGCTGGGAATTAGACCGCACGATTGAGATCGCGATGGACGCATTGCGCTGTCCGCCTGCGGATTCACCAGTGACGAACCTATCGGGTGGTGAGAAACGACGCGTTGCGCTTTGTCGATTATTGCTCGAAAAACCTGACCTTTTATTGCTCGATGAACCGACCAACCACCTTGATGCGGAAAGTGTTGCGTGGTTGCAAAGATTCCTGAGCGAATATGCGGGCGCCGTTGTGATGGTGACGCACGATCGTTATTTCCTTGATAATGTGACGGGCTGGATTCTGGAAGTCGACCGTGGCAGCGGCATTCCCTATGAGGGCAATTACACCGCCTATCTTGATGCTAAGGCCAAACGCATGAAACAAGAAGAGCGTGAGGAAAATACCCGCCAGAAAACATTGGCGCGTGAGATGGAGTGGATGGGCAAGAGCCCCTCAGCCCGTCGTTCCAAATCTAAGGCGCGTATTAATGCATATGAAGAATTATTGGCCGAGAGCCAAAAGAGCGATATGCGCGATGCGCAGATTGTTATCCCGTCACCGCCGCGTTTGGGCGATTTGGTGATTGAGGCCAACAACATCCGCAAAGGGTTTGGCGACAAATTGCTGATTGAAGATTTATCGTTCAGCCTGCCGCCAGGTGGTATTGTTGGTGTGATCGGCCCGAACGGTGCGGGTAAATCAACCCTGTTCAAAATGATCACAGGCGATGAGCAACCCGATGAAGGTACGTTCAAGGTGGGTGATACGGTGAAGCTTGGCTATGTCGACCAGAGCCGTAACAGTCTTGGTGCGGAGAATAACGTCTGGGAAGAAATTTCCGGTGGCACAGATGTCATCAAACTTGGAAAAGTGGAAATGCAAAGTAGGGCGTACGTGTCTGCGTTTAACTTCCGCGGCCCCGATCAGCAAAAGAAAGTCGGCGATTTATCGGGTGGACAGCGAAATAGGGTTCATTTGGCGAAAATGCTCCGCAATGAAGCGAATGTGATCCTTCTTGATGAACCAACCAACGATTTGGATACGGAAACTTTGGCCGCGCTTGAGGAAGCTCTGGAGCGATATCCGGGCTGCGCCGTGGTAATTTCACACGATAGATGGTTCCTGGATCGCCTTGCGACGCACATTTTAGCGTTCGAAGGTGATTCGCAGGTTACGTGGTTTGAGGGAAATTACGAAGATTATGAGGCAGACTACCGTAAGCGCATGGGGCATGATGCAGATACGCCGAAACGTATTAAATACAGGCCTTTGCGCAAGGCTGGCTGAGGATTGTACGTGCCTGTTTGCGTATTCTGTAAAAGAAATTTGCCAAAAATATGACATAAAACTCGCCTTTTACGCCTGAATGGTGTTAATATATATCGTAATTATCTAAAATTCGCTAAATTTGCGACTTAATAGATGTTTTATGTTTTTTAGAGATGGTGAGTGAGTTATCGTGCAAGACATTAAGGCAAGAGAAGTAATTGCATATGCGACTATGCCTCGCATAGTTCCGCGTTTAAAGGGGTTGTTTACATCCGGGTTCGGGTACATATCGTATCTTATGGCTCAGGTATACAGCATTGTACGTTTGATCCCCAGAAACCATCCTTATTTACAGGCGGAAAATATTGGTCGATTTGGTATTCGTCATGTTGTTGCCGAGGCTGCGAGTAATTTAAAGCTTTCGACCAAAAACATAGATCAGTTCATTATATTCTTCGCACTGCTGGCCGGGTTGGTCATTTTTGTGGTTCAAGCCGTTTTGTTTGCATATGCACTTATTGGCTCACCTGCAATGGCGGCATCTTGGTTTGATACAACAAACCCCGAATTTGATATTGCTTTTAATTTGCTTGATCAGGTTTTTGGTGTTCCTGATATTTATTGTTCTACATCTGCACCGGGTCTTTGTACTGATTATGCTTCGATTTATGCTATGCCGCTGCCTTATCACAGCGCGTTACATGGCCTTTTCCAATTTTACTCCACGGGGCTTCTTCTTATTGCGGTGTTGATTTTCTTATATTTCATCGTGGTTATTATTGTTGAAACTGCTGTTACGGGTACGCCATTTGGGCAACGATTCCAAAATGTTTGGGTTCCGGTTCGCCTTGTTGTGGCGATTGGTATGTTGATGCCGATACAATACGGATTGAATTCAGGTCAATACATTATCCTTTACACGGCTAAATACGGATCTGGCTTGGCAACAAATGGCTGGGCGCAATATAATGATGCGATTACGGCACACTCTATGTTCTCTGGTGCGCCGAATGGCGGTGTTCCTTTGGGGGAGAGATATTCACACTTGGCCCTTCCGGAAGCGCCTGATTTGTCACCGATAATAGAAGCTATGACGTTGGTTCATGCGTGCGCTTATGCTTATCATCGGATAAATGGTGGTCAACCTGGTGGTTTATTGCCGAATGCCACACGCGGTAATGGTGCGCCATATCCAGAGATTAATGCTAATTACGCGGCTGAAAATCCGCCAGATCAGTGGACCTACCAAATCCAGCCTTTCTTTGTTAAGAACAGAACTGCGGGCTTGGCCGGTGGTACCATGGGTGCGCCTACGGCACCTACGTTGGGTGTTTGGGGTAATCCGGAAACGCGCGAACACATAGAAAACCGTACGGCTAACCCATATTACGGTGGTAATGCTGCAAACCCCATTGACGGTCTTGGGTTCTATTACGGTAGTGATATTATTATCCGTTTCGGGGAATTTAAAGTCGTAAACGGTTCTGCGAGCACGCCAGTGTATAATCAGCAAACCGGCTATGTGAAGCCTTTGTGTGGTGATATTAGAATACCCGTTTCCGATTTGACTGACCCCGGTGGTGCTGGTGCTGGGCGCGGTGGCGCAGACCAAATGCAGCAATTCTACTTTAATCTTGTTTTGACTCTTTGGTTCGATTCAGAAGAGTTGCGACAAGTGGGTAGAACGCTTGTGGAAAAGGCAATTGAAAAAGACAACGTCAGGTTGTCTGCGGTGTGTAATGGTAATGAGGTTAGCGGCGGTAATCTTGCTGCTGTTGGTGGCGGTACGGCTGGTTATTTCGCTACGCCGGCAGAATGTCTAACCAATGTTATGGACAGCAAGTGGCGCACAGACTTTGTCGCGCGTCGGACGGTTGATCTGAGGAATGAAATTGTCGAAGCATGGGATGCCTATGTGGCCAATGGTATTTATATCTTTTTCGATGCTTCTATCCAGAATAGAGGATGGGGCGGCGCCGGAATTTGGTATAATAAGTTGGCAGAAATTAATGGTGGCTGGATGGACGGCGTTCGCGGCGTACCTTTCATGGATAAATACCCGCTTGTGATGGAGGAAGTACGAAAGTTTAGACAGCAAAATAACGTGGATTCTGATCCGCTGGAAATTTTCAATCCGTCTGTTCAGGCTGAGTCTGCTAATTCACCGCCTAAGGAATTTAAAATCGGTTTGACACCCGCGGAGTTAACTAATGTTGCGCTGCCTTTATATAAAGTTTTCAGATATTGGAATTCATTGAATGAAGGTAAAGACACCAATGCCCTTGATAATATTTCAGAAGGGAATATGTTCAAAAATGCGATTCACTTGCTTATGGGGACAACGGGACTTGCTAACATTCGTGGTGCGAACAGATATATGCACCCGCTAGTCCGCTTAATCGCGGTTGGTAAAGGGCTTGTTAATTCGGCCATTTTCAACATGGCATCCGCTACGGTTTCTACGTTCATGGGCGGTATGTTACGGGCACTTGGAAAATACAGTACAGTTGCCGGTATTGCGGAAGCGGCCAATAAGGTATTCTACTCTACGGCGTTCCTAGGTTTGACTGCTGGATTTGTGCTGTTCTATGTCTTACCGTTTTTACCGTTTTTATATTTCTACTTTGCTGTTGCATCGTGGGTAAAGGCTATATTCGAAGCTATGTTAGGCGCGCCTTTATGGGCACTTGCGCACTTGCGTATCGATGGCGATGGTTTACCGGGCGACGCGGCCTCCAATGGTTACTTTTTGGTATTAGAGATATTTATCAGGCCTATTTTAACTGTTTTTGGTTTAATAGCCGCAATTCTCATATTCTCGACGCAAGTACGAATATTAGATCTGGTATGGGATCTTGTGGTAACGAATGCAGCTGGTTTTACAGAGCTTGATGATATTATCAATGAACCTGTGACATTTATGGATGTATCGAACCAGCGTTCACTTGTCGACGAGTTCTTCTTTACGGTAATTTACACCATTGTTTGTTATATGTTGGCGCTTGCTTCGTTCAAGTTGATCGATAAAATTCCAGATAACATTCTGCGTTGGGCGGGTGCTGGTGTGTCTTCATATGGTGATATTGACCAAGACCAAGTTGAAAGTATTAGCCGTTACGCGACATCTGGTGGTATGACGATTGGTAACCAAGCCTCCAGTGCAATTATCGGTACTTCCAAAGGCGTTGGTGGTGTTCTAGGAAATCAAATTAAGAAATTTACGGATGGCCCGCCAACTCCAACTGCGCCGGGAACTGGGACGGGTACGTAGGGGCATGTTTAGCCTCTAACGTAAGCGCGCTTTGAGTATAAAACGTTAGGAAAGAGAGAATAGTAAATGTCAGGATATTCGATTACAAAGGGTGTATTTAGATATACTGCGATGCCTGAGGTTATGCCTCGTGTTCGTACCTTGCTCTTTGGCGGTTTTGGTTATATTCCCTTTTTCATAGCAGCTGTTTATCAAATGGTTGGTCTTTTGCCTAAGAACCACCCTTATCTCCTGCAAAGTAACATTGGTAAATACGGTATTCGTCATGTTATTGCGCAAGCGGCGAGTAATATTGAGTTGAGCTTTAAAAATATAGACCAACTTGTATTGTTTATCGCAGTACTCGCGGGCTTGGTTATATTTGTTATACAGTTCTTCGCGATTGCATCTCTATTCGTACTCCAGCCTGTATATGCTCTGCCAACAAATTGGAATGGATTTTTTACCGTTACGAACGTTGGTTATAGAACCCATGATATTGCTTTTATGATGCTTGATATGGTGTTTGGTGTGCCTCACCCAAGCATCGCTAACACAGGATTTTTTGAATCTTGTATCGGTGTAGCAACACCGTGTAGAGGAACGACCAATATTGCCTTGTCAGGAATAAACACGGCTCTGTTTACGAACGTTACGCCAGTTGAAGCCGACCAATTAGGACCTTTGGCACCCGATGCATACTTGGTGTTCCCGTTTCCTTATCATGATGGTTTGCACCAATTATTTGCAATATACAGTACGGCACTTCTTGTTATTGCTGTTATGATTACATCATACTTTGTTGCGACCATTCTTGGTGAAACTGCACAAAGTGGTACGCCTTTTGGCCGACGATTTAATAAAACATGGGCTCCGCTTCGTATCGTTATTGCATTCGGCTTGTTGGTTCCGTTGACCATTGGTTTAAACTCTTCACAGTATATTGTTTTATTCTCTGCAAAATATGGATCAGCCTTTGCGTCAAATGGGTGGCGTTACTTTAATGATACTTTGGCAGCAAGTTATTTTGGAGCAGGGCAGCAAATGGTCTCTGTACCAAACGTACCGGAACTTTATGATTTGACGCAGTTTATGTTTGTTGCGCGTACATGTAAGTATGTTCATGATTTCTATACACAGAAGGCAAAGATAGATGAGGCTGCAAATGCAGGTAATCCTACGCCCGGACCACTGACCGTTGATGAACAAGTGCAAGCTTATGTTTTAATGGAAGACCAAAAGATACCTAACAATTCAATTATGGTACTGTCAGGGACGTCATATGCAGGTGTAAAGGGTGTGTACACAGATAACGTTAGAACAATGCGCATACGTTTTGGTATTAAAGATGAAGATAAATACGGTGACAGCCAAAGTGGGGTTAGTCCTGTCTGTGGTGAAGTAACGTTACCTTTCACCGATGGTAGTAATTTGGGTCTGCAGCTTAATTATGTTGAGACAATACAGTCAGCATATTTCCGTTTAGCAAGAGATCTCTGGCACAATACAGCCTGGAATGGTGTTTCGGGTGGCCCGGGTTTCCCAGCCTTTTCTCCCGTGCTTAATCACAGGTATCGATTCATTGCGGATAGGGGCGTTAATGGCTTACCTATCTCCCCTCCGGCGACATTATTGACGACGCCATTAATATATGCGGGGTCGGATCAAGATCATGCGATTCCATTGGATCCTATTTATGTTCAAAATATCAATGATAACGCACAGGCGACTATGGAAGCCGCTGTGACTACTGCTGTTGCTGAGGCTGTCGCGAACGGCATTTGGGGTGGTTTCACAGGCGGTGTTACAAACGCCGCTGCGGATGATTTATACGGGCGTGGTTGGGCTGCTGCAGGTATATGGTATAACCGGATTGCACAGGTTAATGGTCAGCTGAATGTTGCTGTTTTTGCATCACCAACTGTGTCTGCTTATCCAGCGATTTTGGAGCAAGTGGGAAGAATCAAGGCCAAATACGATAATACCGTATCTCCCGAGGTGCGTTTTGATCCAACGGCTGCCGGTATTGATAGTATCGGGTTGCTGCTTGACAAAGCGCATGGTGAAGAATACGCGAAAGTCCTGAACACAGCTCTGAAGGACTGGGAAAACGCATCAGGTATAGAGCAGGTGCGCGCTGCGGGGCCAAACCCGATTATTGCTTTCTTCAAACAATTCTTTGGTTTATCGGGACTTTATAATATGCGCGATAACCAAGCCAACAGAACGCATCCTCTTGCGATGCTATCTGGTGTCGGTAAATCGCTTGTAGAATCGTCAATCAGATCTCTGGGATTGTCTATTATTGCTGTTGGTGGCGGTGCTGGAACGGGTAGTAAATCAGGGAAGCAGTTTGCCAATCTTATGGCCAGCTTCTTTATTACCATGGCTATGCTTGGATTGACCGTAGGTTTCATTTTATTCTATGTTGTTCCGTTTTTGCCCTTTATTTACTTCTTCTTCGCTGTCGGCGGCTGGGTGAAAGGTATTTTCGAGGCTATGGTTGGTGCTCCGCTATGGGCGTTAGCACATATCAGAATTGACGGGAATGGTTTACCGGGCAATGCGGCTCTTAATGGTTACTTTTTGATTTTTGAAGTGTTCTTGCGGCCTATTTTGATTGTGTTCGGTATGCTTGCAAGTATTTCGACCTTCTCTGCGCTGGTGAGTGTTTTGAACGATATCTTTAGTCTCGTTGTTGAAAATGCAGCTGGTTATGACCTTGAATCGGAGCTTGCTACACCAAGAAACGTACTTGTTTATATGCGCTCTTCTATTGATGAATTTTTCTTCACGATCATATATACGATTGTTGTTTATATGCTCGGGATGTCTTCATTCAAACTTGTGGATACGATGCCTAACAACATCCTAAGGTGGATGGGGCAGTCGGTTGCAACGTTTGGAGACCAAAGAGAAGACCCTGCACAGAATCTTGTATCTAGAGCGTCTATTGGTTCACAGCAAGCATTGAGTAAGATGGGTGGTGGTCTTTCTGGTCTTGCAGAGGCAGGTGTTAACAGTACAGGAACGACCAAAGCGTAATATTATTTTTTATTTTATAAGGGTTTAGTCGAGTAATATAGATGGCCATAACAACAACCAGTTTTGCAAAATACACTATTCTCCCCGGCATATGGCCGCGGGTGAGAGAGTTCTTTAGTTCTGGATTTACGTTCTTAGCGAGCGTGATTGCTATTTTATACTACAATATTGGACTTTTGCCGGCGGGGCACGCCTATCTGGATAGCAAAAACTACGGGCGTTTTGGTATACGTCATGTTGTTGCTGAGGCGGGCAAGCAGCTTGTTTTTTCGAGAAAGCATATAGATCAGATTGTTGTTTATTTCACAGTGCTCACAGGCTTGGTCATTTTGGCTTTACAGTTTTTACTGTTATTGACATCATTATTAGCAGAGCCTGTTTTTGCTGGTGCAAACTGGTTTGATGCTTTTCCTGTGTCGTGGTCGAACTACTTTACAACCACACCTGTAGGCCCGTCGCAAGATATTGCTTTTGTGGTATTGGATAAAGTCTTTGGGGCGATGCAATTTTCAGGAACGGGCAGTACGCTTGGCTTTTTCGAATCTTGTGTTTCTGATTTAGGGACACCTTGTGAGGACATCAGAGGTAACGTTGTGTTCTCGCCAACGGCTTTTCCAACTCCTTTTCATCTTGCCCTTCATCAAATGCTTGCATTTTATAGCTTAGGGATTGCGTTTATATCTGGGGCTATCATTATTTACTTTATTGTTGCCATTATTGGTGAAACTGCCACATCGGGTACACCGTTTGGGCGTCGCCTGAATAAAGCATGGTTCATTCCAAGACTTATTGCTTTCTTTGCTCTGGTCGCGCCAATAACACTTGGTGGCGGTAACAATGATGGCTTGAATGTGGCGCAACTTATCACCTTATCTGTTGCAAAATTCGGGTCTAATATGGCAACGAATGCGTGGATTGGTTTTGCCTATGATCAGCCTATTATTTCTTTTGTAGAGGACAGCCAGTTATTAGGACAAAACCAGCTTATGTTATCGCTTCCTAATGTACCTGAAGTGGGTAATTTAACGCAGTTTATGCATTTGGTTCGCATGTGTATGTATGCGGAAAAGATTATTAATGGAATTGATGTTTTCCCTTATGTGGTGAGGGCTCCCTCGTCAGATGCTACAACCGTTACGCTTTTTGGAGGCGGGACTGCGCCTTATAGTACGATGGGTTTTGGGGCCAATAATGCTATTTCTTATTACTCAGGACCGAGTGCGCCGATTTACTTTGATGAAGCATGGCAATTTTCTAGGTATCAAAATGTTGTTTTGCGTTTTGGTCACCGTAATCCACCGGGCCCTATCGCTCCTGTCGTCGTCGATCCGAATGATCCACCGGGAGAGTATGATGAGTGGGGTTATGTTGAACCAACATGTGGTGAAATCGTTTTTGAGGTGACCACTACGGATCCATTTGTTATTGGGCCTGCTACTGCTGCTGGATCGCCTATAGACGCTTCAATTCAAGATAACTATTGGCTGTTTATTGATCAGTATCTTACATGGGATGAGATTTTCGATGACGTACCTTATTGTATGATTAGGGCATTATTACCGTATGACCCAATAAATGGCTGCGTGAATACGCCTTTGCCGGGTACGCCTGGTGTCGAGCCTGGCTATACGCTTCCCGGTGGTGCTGATGTCATTAATATTAATTTTCCTTTGGCTACGAATAACACGAATTGGTTGACGGTTGATAATGCGCGCGCTTCCCTTGAAATCGCGAATGCCATTAATAAGGCCACCATGACGGGGCAGTTTTTGGATTGGACTACGTCTACCGAAGCTGGGGTAGTCGCAAACAGTATTGATGAGCTGCTTTTGGCTGCTTATGATGACCCTCTGTATGTCAATAATTTGATTATGTCTCCGGAATTGCGCGAGCGTGGTTGGGCCGGCGCTGCTTTGTGGTACAATAAACTGGCTGAAATTAATGGGTCTTACGGATCTGCAATGCAGAATATTCCGCGTCCCTTTAAATATCCAAAGGTGATGGAAGAAATTGCAAAACAACACATGGCTGAGGATAAAAACACGCCATTTACTGCACGTTTTAATCCGCGACTTGGTAATGGTAAATTGGCTGAGTTGCCTCGTCCGGGGGATCAATATATCGCGGCCGCTTTGTACAGTGCGTACGAATTTTGGAATAGTGCCGCCGTTCAGGAAACAACGTTTACGCGCAGAAGTAACAATGCAATTATCGATGGAATCAATATGATTCTAGGAACACAAGGTATCTTCGACATTGCTGAGAATTATGGCGTACACCCGCTGGCTATGTTAAGTGGTCTGGGTAAGAGCATGGTGGATGCCGCGATACGCAATCTCTTTATTGGTGTTGTTGGTCAGGGTGCCGGAACAACGATGGATAACTTTATCGGACAGTTGGGTGGTGTCGCAGGATCTTTCATGTTCCGCATGGGAATGATCGGCATGGGGATAGGGTTTGTTCTTTATTATGTTCTACCTATCATGCCCTTTATATACTTCTTCTTTGCATTTAGTGGCTGGGTGAAAAGTATATTTGAAGCTGTGCTGGCTATGCCTCTATGGGCGTTGGCGCATATCAGAATAGACGGAGAAGGTTTACCTGGCCCGTGGGCAACCAATGGATATTTCTTGTTGTTTGAAATTTTCCTTAGGCCGCTTTTGATAATTTTCGGTTTTGTGTTTAGTGTTACAATATTTGCATCGCTCGTTGATACGCTACATAACTCTTATCATCTTTTAACTTTTGTCGCGGGCGGTTATGATATCGAAGCTGAAATTAACCAAGGTGGTACAGCTTTCCGTGATATTTCCGTGTTTACCAATTTCACTGCTAGTGACACATTTAACTTTATGCGCGGCCCCGTTGATGAGCTGTTCTACACGGTGATCTATGTCATTATTGTCTATATGATCGGGCTCTCTACCTTTAAGATGGTGGACTCAATCCCCAATAACATTATGCGTTGGATGGGCGTTACTGTGAGTACATTCCATGAAACTGCTGGCGATCCGGCAAGTCAATTGGCAAGTAAGATGTACCGTGGTGTAAACATGACGAATGCCCAGATTATGGGTATCATGGAGAAGGGTAGTAATGCCGCGATTGATCAGACCATGGCTACTGGCGCTGGCACATAAAGTAATCGTAATTTTCTATAAATTTTTTTTAGAGACGACTATGGTCTTAAATGTGCAAGCAACACGTCTACGTTGCCGCCACCGCGTTGGATAACTGATGCAAAATCAGATCGTTGCGTTAAAGACATGCTCACGCCTTCAACCATTATATCAATGATTTTCATCTTTCCTTTTTTCTCACGCACGCGCCATTCAACACGCACCTTAGTACCGCTTGGCGGAACAATCTGAGAGGAAACAACCGCGTCTGACTTGCCTTGTTCGCGCGCAGAGAGCACTTCGAAGCTCTCACCATTATACTCGCTGAAACGTTGTGAATATACTTCGACGATCATATCTTCAAACAATGCTAAATATTCTTTTTTCTGCGCATCTGTAGAGCTGCGCCAATAGCGGCCAAGCGCAAATCGCGCAATCGTTTTCATGTCGAAATTTCTTTTCAACACATTACGAAATTCTTTTTCGCGTTGTTCATCGCTTAAGGATTGATCTTCTAAGAAGCCAATGCCTTGCTCGGCTAAATCGATGATGAATTGCTTTGCTTTTTGTTCACGCGTGTCTTCTGATGATACTTGAATGATGTGCGCAGTGTTTTGTTCTGCTGTCACTGTATGAGACGAGAGATTAAACGCAAAGGCGGGTAGGGAAAGCGATGTGGCAACCGCCATGGAAAATATGAAATTTTTACTAAGCAAAGCTCTCTCCGGTCTTTAAATTATAACCAATGTTATTCTACGCATACATTATGAATTAATTCGTAATGTATTATAGATTTATCACAAATAACAGTGTTAAAACGCCGCCTAAAAGTCGTCTTCAGCGTCAAAATCAGGAATGTCCGGAAGATCAGCACTGCTTTGTGGGGCATTGTCATGTACTAAGGCTCTGCGATGTTGGTAGTACGTAGATCGGACAGCGGCATAGTAATCAAAGGAATTGCGCTCCAGATCTGTCAATGTATCGTGTAGAGATTCACGCAAGTCAAAATAGCTTATCCCGAAACGGGCAAGAGCAAGGCCCTCTTCATCGATATTATGGAGATACCAACCGAGCGGGTCGACCATGGAATCGGCGAAGAAACCACCATAATCACGCATAGATGAGGCGCCAATGAACGGCACAACCATGTACGGTCCGTGGCCTACGCCCCACACAGCCAGTGTTTGACCGAAATCTTCGGGCTCGTATTTTATGCCTTCATGTCCGGCGACATCAAACAATCCGCCCACACCGACTGTTGTGTTTATCGCGGCGCGTAATGCGGTGTTACCAGAGCCTTCTATATCCCCTTGCAGAACCTGATTAAGAAGGTCTACAGGCGTTCTGAGGTTGCGAAGGAAGTTACGCAGACCTGTTCTGGCAGGCTGCGGTATGGCAACCCTGTAGCCTTTGATGGCGGGATTAATAACGGCGTGATCTACGGCCAAGTTAAAGGCCATGACCTGGCGGTTCATGTCTTCGTACGGGTCATAGATAACATTTCCTGTATCAATGATTTGATCTTCGCGGGCACTAGCGCAGGCATTTAATGCAAAACAAGCCAGTAAAAGCATGAAAAAGCGGTAGTTCTGAGTTTTGCTGGTTCTTAGCAAAAACAATTTTTCTTTACGATGTGCCATTTGAAAATCCTATTCATTGCAAAATCTGCGTCTTTAATACGCCTATAATAAATAACATGTCTTTCCTATCAATTAGTTAATAGAGAAACCCTAAAATTTGTGTGTATTACTTTTTGTATGACTTTTTAACCGTCTTCAATATTCATCATCACAGATAAACCCAATAAAAATGAAATCAGTGCAGGTGACCATGCCGCCAGAAGGACCGGGATTTGTTGTGATGAGCCGAGCGTTTGTAAAAAGCTCGACATAAAAAATACCAAAAACCCTATAAACACCCCGCTTGCAATCATTGTGAAGGCGCCCTTGGATCGTGGTGGACGCATGGACACTGTTGCGGCGAGTAAGATCATAGCGCAGAACATAAGGGGCTGTGATAGGAGGCTCTGATAATAAACACGCAGGCGGGTCGCATCGAATCCTGTCTGTTCCAGAGTGTTGATATAGGCCGGTAATTTCCAAAATGACATACTTGTTGGCGAGGAAAAACTCTCTTGAATATCTTGGATCGTCAGGGTTGTCGGTACGGTGTATGTGTTTTCATTGATGCGTGTTGCGCCGTCTTTATGGATTGTTGCCTGACTGAGAACCCAGAAATCCTTTTGCAATATTGCCGACTGTGCATCAACACGCTGTAAGAATTCATTATTGGCTGTGAAATAAAATACACTTACATTCTGCAACTTCCATTGTGGTTGCTCAACCTTTTGGGCGTGGACAATGACGTATCCTTCCATCAGGGACAGATCAGGTACTTTTTGTTTCTCATCAGCTTCTGTTTCTGATTCGATTAAGATAGCTTGCCTCAGCCATAGCCCTTCCCTGAAAACGGCGATTTGGTTTTTTTCCTTTTTCAAATGCGTACGTTCCAGTTCCTCAAACTTACCGATAAAAACGGCGCCAACCGGATTAATCACTGCCATTTGCATGATGCCAAATAAAATACCCACCGCCGAAATCGGAAGAAGGAACTGCCATACGGAAAAGCCTGATGCGCGCACTACGATTAATTCATATTGCCGCGTAAGTTGCCAGAACGTGTACATGGCACTGAACAGTACTGCGAACGGGAAGATTGTCTGTCCGACCTCGGGCAGTTTAAGCAAGCCCATCTGCAAAACAAGAGAAATTGGAATATCGCCACGTTTACTGGCGCGCCTGATCAATTCAACCGTGTCAAAAAGATAGATAACCGCGAACAGTCCGATGAGCAGAATAATCAAATTGATAACGTATCGTTTTGCCAGATAGCTGCTGAGTGTGAAGGTGATTTTCATGCGGGCCTCTTGGAGGGATACAAAATTCTGCGTCTGAATTTTTCCGTACGCTCACTTAGAAAAACGAGCGAAAAACATATTGGCGCAATGGTTAATATGTACATGAGTACAAGACCAAAATTACTGTTTTTGGCAAGGTTGTATGAAATCAAAAACAGCCCTTGTATCAAAATAATCACGACCAAAGCAGCGGCTATTTTTTTCGTTTGTCCGCGCCGATCTGTGGGCCCGAGTAAAAGCGCCATCAACGCAATCAACGGAAAAACAACCGCGAGTAGGGGGCTTATGACTCGCCTGTGAATTTCAATGTTAAAGGTTCGGATATTTTCCTGATCACGCGCATTTTCAGGATCAGGGTTTAAAAGTTGCCAAATGGTACGTTCTGCCGGTTCGGCCCACCTTTTGCGTACGGCCTGACTTTCCGGTAAATCAATGGTGTAACGCTCAAACTGTAAATTTTGCAAAATGCCTGATTTCGGATTGAACTCCTGACGCGCCCCGTCATGCACGATGACCTGATGCCCTTCTTGCGTTGAGACGATGCGTCCGCGTTTTGCCATCACCGTTGAGGGTGCCTTGGTGGTGTCGCGTGTATCATGGATCATAAGCCCGGCAAGCTCGCCGTGGTCTTTCTTTTCATTAATATAAACCGTCAGACCTTTTCCCACGGCATTAAAGACGCCTTCTTTGAACAGGAAATTGGAAAATTCGGCCTTCAGCTCTTCACGCATCTGCTGCATCTTGGATAAAGACACGGGCGCGATCCACAATGTCACACTCCAGAGGAACACGGTTAGGATTAAACCGAGCAACACTGCAGGCTTGGCAAGATCAAAGGATGAGTGCCCGATGCCGCGCATGGCAATCAATTCGGAATCGATGGTCATCTTGTTATACAAGAATAACGTCGACGCCATTAAGGAGAGGGGCAAAATGACCTCAAAGGAGCGCGGCAGAGCCAAAGCTGTGAGCACGAGGAAGGTGCTGCCCGAAGATCCGGCGTTCACAACAATTTCTAAAAACCGTAAGGATTGCGTCAAAAAAATGATGAGTATCAGAACAACGGCAATGAAGGCCGTTGCCAGACATAGGTTTTTCAAAAGATAACGATCAAAAATTTTCATACGTTTATTAACGTCTTGGTACTGGTCATTTTATTTTTGGAGCTTATACTATGTGTGCTCTCAAGGCGATGACAATTTTAGTTCGATAGGATTCGATTATGACACTGGATATTTCTTTTTCCAAAGCCCCACACAAAGATACGGATGCCGCTATTCTTTGTTTTTACGAAGATAAGGAGCCAAGCGCAGCTGTCAGCTCTTTAAATTATGAATTTCATGGTTTCATAGACCACGTTCTTGAAAAGAACAAAAGCTTCACGGGTAAATCGGGGCAAACAGAGATTTTGATGCTGCCCGAAGACTCACCGTATGCCTACGCTGTTCTTTTGGGATGCGGTAAAAAGGAAAAGATGGATAATCTCGCGGCTGAAAAACTGGGCGGGAAGCTTTATGTTGCCCTTAGTGATTCAAACATCGAAAGCATCGAGTTTTACAGCGACAATGACGTTACGGACGGCGGTGAGATTGCGGCGCATTTGGCTGTCGGCATGAAGATGCGTTCTTATTCATTTGATTTATACAAATCGAAAAAGCCGGATGATGAGAGCAAGGATTTAACCAAGGCGCATTTCGTTGCCTTTGATAGTGATACGGCAAGCGGTACTTACGATGAGCAATCGTGCGTCTTG
>CAXHFH010000041.1:0-18056 GCA_964015995.1 uncultured Alphaproteobacteria bacterium | reverse complement strand
AGATACTCAGACGTCTCGTGGGCTCGGAGATGTGTATAAGAGACAGCGTACCATGCGTCCGCCAAGCGTGTTTTTTTCCATGTTTTTTTCTTTGCTGCTCATACGCTAACAATTAGACCATAGGCATCATAAACACCAACATTTTTTATGCATAAGTGAGGTCATGTAAAATGCATGAACATTTTTTACACGCTTTTTACGATATAGAAGTAGACAAAAGCTGATATTCTGTGCTGCAATTATAGGATTGTATGAATGTTTGAAGGATTCGAATAATAATGTTTATTAAAAATAAGGTTCTTTTTTCCCTTTTCTTGATATTAGGGGTTGTCAGTTTCGCACCGGTTTCCAATGCGGGCTGGTTTGATTTCCTATTTCCTCAAACGGAATTAGGACCTGATCCTTCTGAAACGCTTGTTGCACCTTTTGCTGATGAAGATGCCGTTATTGAAGATCTTGACAGTCAGGGGAATCCTGAGAAGGCAATACCGCTCAATCTTCGACACAGGCCAAATAATGTTATCACGCAATGGATACGCAATACTGTGCCAGTTCTTCTGACATATAAGTCAAATGCTTATCAGAAAGAATATGCGCAAAAGGCTGCAAACTTCACTAAAGTCGGATCGGATGAATATATTAGATTCATGCAAGAAAAAAATATTCTAAGAACCCTGAAAACAGGGCGCTATAATGTTACGGGGATTATACAAGACTATCCTGTTATTGTGAATGAAGGTGCCGTTGATGGTCGTTATCGCTGGCTTTACACAGTTGATGTATTGATTACGTACTTTGACAGTAATTTAAAAAATTATACGCGTGACAACGAAGATGACGCCATTACTCAGGAGTATACCGTGACGATGCAGGTCGGGCGTAACAAAGGCGTAAGTAATGAACATGGTATTTTGATTGAAACCTGGGACGTTAAAGCAAAAAAGCCTGAATAAATAAACCATTATTTGTCTAAAATATTTTTGTATTCTTCGCATGTTTTTTGATGTGAATGCGATACAATGTCAAAATCGAATCATTAAAATCTAAGGAGCATAAATATGACTGAGAATGTTGCCAGTTTCCCTGTGTCGAACGAGGGAGAGCCCAAGCAAGATGAACCCAAAGATGTTGGGGGTGTTGCTGGACAAAGATTGGCAAGCTTCATAGAGCGCATTGAGCGTTTAGAAGAAGAAAAAGCTGCTCTTATGGAAGACATCAAGGAAGTTTATGCTGAAGCCAAGGGCGTAGGGTTCGATGTGAAAACCATGCGCAAGGTAATTTCATTGCGTAAGATGGATAACGAAAAACGCCGCGAGTCAGAAGAGCTGCTTGAGCTTTATAAATCTGCTGTTGGTCTCGCTTGATATCTATTTCAGCTGTTAGAATGTGATCCGTCGCAAAACGGTGCATTGCCTGTGCATTTACATTGGCACAAAAAGGCTTTGCCCGTTTTTTCTGCTGTGAATTTGGAAGACTTGAATCCCGTACCTTTGTGAGAGCCATCGCAAAATGGCTGTTGGCTTGATAGTCCGCACGTGCAGAACCAATAATCTTTACCTTCTTCAAGATCAACGCCGATTGGGGTGTCTGCCGCTCTTCTGGGGAGGTCTGTCATGTTTTGTTATCCCTTGTTGTTTTATACCGATTTACGGCGTGTTATGAGGTCGTCAACGACGCTAGGGTCGGCCAGTGTTGATGTGTCCCCAAGGTTTTCATATTCATTGGATGCTATTTTACGCAAAATACGGCGCATAATTTTACCTGATCTGGTTTTCGGCAGGGCAGGGGAAAACAAAATAACATCCGGTTTGGCGATTGGCCCGATGATCTCACGAACGGTCGCGATGATTTGTTCTCTTATTTCACTTTCATTGACTTCGTGCCCTTCTTTTAATGTGACATAGGCAAATATGCCTTGCCCCTTAATATCATGAGGAACGCCAACAACAGCACTTTCCGCGACGTCATCATGTTCGTCGATGGCATTTTCGATTTCAGCTGTTCCCATGCGGTGGCCAGAGATATTTAAAACGTCATCTACGCGACCGGTAATCCAATAATAACCATCGTCATCGCGGCGTGCGCCGTCACCACTGAAATAATAGCCGGGGTAGTCAGCAAAGTAGGTTTTCTCAAACCGTTCAGAATCATTGTAAACACCGCGCATTTGTCCGGGCCACGAATCCTTGAAACATAATACGCCTTCGCCGCTACCTTCTACGGCTTTTCCATCTGTATCCAATAAAACGGGCTGTACGCCGAAAAACGGACGCGTGGCAGAGCCGGGCTTTAAATCAAAACTGACAAGGGGGGTAAGCATGTGCCCCCCAGTTTCTGTTTGCCACCATGTATCAATGATGGGGCATCGTTTTTCACCGACGACGTTGTAATACCATTCCCATGCTTCCTTATTGATGGGCTCACCTACTGTGCCTAAAACACGTAAGGATTTTCGTTTTGTACGTGTTACCATATCATCGCCTGCGGCCAATAATGATCGTATGGCAGTAGGGGCCGTGTAGAAAACGCTTACGCGGTGTTTATCAACGACTTGCCATAAGCGTGAAGCGTCCGGGTAATTCGGCACGCCTTCGAAAATTAAGGATATCGCACCGTTAGAGAGGGGGCCGTAAATAATATAGGAGTGCCCCGTGATCCAACCAACATCGGCGGTACACCAGTACACCTCGCCGGATTGATAATCAAAAGCCGTCTTGAAGGTCAGGTTGGTGTAAACCATGTAACCGCCGGTGGTGTGCACCACGCCCTTTGGCTGTCCGGTTGATCCGGAGGTGTAGAGAATAAATAGCGGATCTTCCGCCTTCATGGGCTCACACGGGCATTCGCTGCCCTGTGCTTCGACGATGTCATGCCACCATACATCGTGCTTTTCGTTCCATGCGACGTCACCACCGGTTCGTTTAAGGACCAAAACTGTGTGTACGTTCAGGCATCCTTTGACGGCTTCATCGGCATTGGCTTTTAACGGGATTGTTTTATTACCGCGATAAGCTTCGTCCGCCGTAATTATAATATTTGATTGGCAATCAATGATTCTCTTTTTCAGGCTTTCGGGTGAGAACCCACCAAAAACAACGGAATGAACCGCACCTATACGTGCGCAAGCCAATATGGCGTAAACGGCTTCAACAACCATAGGCATATAAATGGTTACGCGGTCACCTTTTTTAACGCCGCGTTCTTTTAGGGCGTTGGCGACTTTACATACTTCTTCTTTTAACTCGCCATATGTGATGCTGCGTGATTCTTCGGGATTATTGCCTTCAAAAATGAGTGCGGTTGATGTCACCTTTTCAGGTAAGTGTCTGTCGATGCAGTTATAACAGGCGTTCAATACGCCATCTTCATACCACTTGATTGATACGGGGCTGTTGAAGGTGGTGTTTTTAATGATGGTTGGTTTTTCAAACCACTCAATGCGTTCGGCTTGTTCTGCCCAGAATGTGTCGGGATCAGAAACAGATTGTGCGTACAGTGTTTCATATTCTTTTGCGGAAACGAGTGCGCGTTTTAACGTTTCTTCAGATGGCTTGTAAGAATCACTCATGACATAAACCTTTCATTATTCCTCGCCGATAGGACGATTCAACATTTCCTTTAGTGCAACGTCAAGAGCCAAACCTTCATTCAGGCATTTGTGAATGGCGGTGCAAATAGGTAATTCCACGCCGTATTTTTCGGCTAACTTTGTGGCCGATTTTGCGGTATGGACACCCTCAGTAACGGATTGGCGTGTGCCCATGATTGTGTTTAATGCTTGTCCCTGACCCAAGGCAAAGCCGAGAGAAAAATTACGAGATTGTTCCGAGGAGCATGTCAGCATCATATCACCCATGCCACACATTCCCATGAATGTTTCTTGTTGTGCACCCATGGCAACGCCAAGACGCGCAATCTCGGCGAGGCCTCTGGTGACGAGGCTGGCATTTGCGCTTTCACCCATATTCAACCCTTTTGAGATACCGCATGCGATGGCGATAACATTTTTCAATGCACCTGCGATTTGCGCGCCAATGATATCGTTTGATCGATAGGGGCGAAAATACGGGGTAACGACGATATTCTGAAGCTCTTTGGCAAGTGCTTCATCTTGGCAGGCGAGCGTAGTCGCAGCTGGCTTTCTGCGTGCTATCTCATGGGCAAAATTAGGGCCAGTGAGTACGGCAACAGGTGTGGTGGGCATCATACCCTTGGCCACATCACTCATCATCATATAGCTTTCCATTTCGATGCCTTTAGAGCATAAGACAAGTTTGTGATCACCGCGCACGAAAAAACCCATCTCTGCGAGCACAAAACGCATGGATTGTGCGGGAGTGACCATGAATAGAACGTTATTCTCCATGGCGGTTTTTAAGTCACTTGTGGCCTTGATATTGGGACTAAGCTGTACGCCTTCCAAATAGCGGCTGTTGGCATGGGCTGTGTTGATTTCTTCGGCAAGCTCAGGCTTTCTGGCCCACAAGGTCACTGAGTGCCCTTGGAATGCCATAGATTGTGCAAGAGCCGTTCCCCAAGATCCTGCCCCGATGACACTGACTGTTTCCGTAGAGATCGCTTGCATTGCGTTTATCCTTACATCTGCTTGATTGGTTTATAAAGTTATGCTTTTACCCCACCACCATGGCGCGGCGCGGCGGTTGGGTCAAGGGGCCAGCGTGGGCGTGCCTTGAAATCCATTGTATCGTTTTGGCCGTCTTTCAGGCGTTCAATACCGGCCCACGCAATCATCGCACCGTTATCACCTGATAGGGATAGGGGGGGTGCGTTAACCTTCATGCCGTAATCATTGGCCAGTTCGTTTAGTTTTTGTGCGATGGTTTTGTTTGCTGAAACACCGCCACATACGATAAGTGTCGGGTTTTTGGTTTGATCACCATAGTCTTGTAAGAAACGCTCAATAGCGCTTTTGCATCTATCGGCTAAAATTTCAGCCATTTTAGATTGGAAGGCATAGCATAAATCTATGATATCTGATCGTTCAAGCTTGCCTTCCGGTAGATTATCGACATGCAGTCTCACAGCTGTCTTTAAGCCTGAGAATGAAAAGTCGCAATTCTTTCTTCCTTTCATCGGGCTGGGAAGTGGGAAGCGTTCAATAGCGGCTTTGGGATTGGGGCAATGTGATGCGAATTTTTCTACATTCGGGCCACCGGGGTAGGGAAGTCCCATGAGCTTGGCGCTTTTGTCAAAACATTCACCTGCGGCATCATCCAATGTTGTGCCCCATCGTTTATATTGGCCTAACCCTTCGGCCACCAAGATTTGCGTATGCCCGCCTGAAACGAGCAGTACGAGATAAGGGAAGGAAACATCGTCCGTTAGGCGTGCGGTCAGAACATGACCTTCCAGATGGTTTATCCCAATGAATGGAATGTTCTGGATGGAGGCAATGGCTTTGGCGCTCATCATGCCAATCATCACGCCGCCAATAAGGCCCGGGCCGCATGTGGACGCGACACCGTCAAGCTCATTAAAGGTTATGCCGGCATCATCCAGAGCGGCCTTTATAACCTTGTCTATATGCTCCAGATGCGCACGCGCGGCAATCTCTGGCACAACGCCACCATAAACCCTATGCTCTTCCAGTTGACTCAGCACAACATTAGAGCGTATTTCTCTATTGTCGGTAACGACTGCAGCAGCTGTTTCATCGCAGCTTGTTTCAATGCCTAAAACGATCATGAGTAAGAGATAAAGCCGTAAGTGATGAGTGTCAAATCTGAATATACATACCCCGAGAAAATCGTCATCGGAACGCGTGGTTCACCATTGGCGTTATGGCAGGCCAATAAGGTAAAGTCTGAAATAGACAATATTGGTCAAGAAATAGATGTAACCATACGAATTATAAAGACTTCGGGGGATTGGCGTCCTGCGGATGGTGAGAAGCGTTTGGAAGCATTAGAGGGTGGGAAAGCGCAATTTGCGAAAGAGATTGAAGAGGCATTATTAGCGGGCGCGATTGATATCGCCGTTCATTCAATGAAAGATATGGAAACAGTTCTACCCGTTGGTTTGACCATCCCCTTCATGTTGCCTCGCGAAGATGTCAGAGATATGTTTTTGTCCAATAAGGCGCAAAATATTCATGACTTACCAATGGGTTCTGTTGTGGGGACGGCAAGCGTGCGCCGTGAGGCCTTTCTTTTGAGCGCAAGGCCTGATTTGAAGGTCGTGCCTTTTCGCGGGAATGTGCAAACGAGATTGGATAAGCTGAATGCGGGTCAGGTTGATGCCACCTTCCTTGCTGCGGCAGGCTTGCGCCGTTTGGGTATGATCGATAAGGCACAATCTTTTCTTGATCTGGGGGATATGTTGCCGTCCGTGGGTCAGGGCGCGGTGGGCATTGAGATCCGAGAAGCTGATGCTCGAGTTTTATCCTTTTTAGGCCAATTTTCGTGTGTTGAAACAGTCGTTTGCGTTGAGTGCGAGCGCGCAGTTTTGCGCGCGCTTGACGGCACGTGCCACACCCCTGTTGGTGTTTTAGCAACGTTAGACGGGAAGGTTCTGTCGCTGGATGTTTGTGTGGTTTCACCAGACGGAAAGAATACATGGCGCGAAAAAGAGCAGATTACAATCGAGCGAGATGAGGATGCGATGCACTTTGGTCGGTCTGTTGGCTTAAGGCTTAAGGCGCGTGTTCCTGCATCTGTTTTGTCCAATAAAGACTGAAAATGACATGAGCAAAGTTGTTATTACCAGACCATACGCGCAAGGCCAGGAATTTGCCCGAATTTTGTCAAAGGGTGTTTATGACCTGAAATCGGGCCCGTTTACGATTAAATCGGGCCGACTTATTTTAGAGCCGTTATTACGGATAGAAATTAGAGATTTTCAGATATCGGGCACGGTTCATTATGATGGCGTGATCATCACGAGCGTTAATGCGATTCCGGCAATTAAAAAAAATCCAAACCTGTTAGATACGCCTTTTTATTGTGTGGGTAAAAAAACAGCAGAGGGTTTGAGGGCGATTGGTGTGGTGAATATTGCTCAATGTTGCCAAACGGTGGAGCCGTTAATAGATGAGTTAAAATCCGCAGGGCGCAACCAAAGGTTTTTATATTTACGCGGGCAAGATGTCTCTGTTGATATTAAAAGTGCAATACAATCAAACGACATTATTGTTGATGAGGCGGTTTGTTACAGTGCCGAAACGGCGGATCATTTTTCAGAATCATTTTTAGATGATTTGCGTAATCAGCGTATTGGTCTTGTGACCTTATTTTCTAAACGTACAGCAGAGGTGTTTGTACGTCTTATTCAGCAATATCAAAAAGAGAATTCTGTGGATGCAGATCAAATTGATATTTTATGTATTAGCCAGCCCGTGCTAGAGTATGTATCTAGCGTTTTTAAAAAGGAAAACATAATAGTTTCCGATAAGCCCGATATGAAGGCCATGGCAGAAGCCGTGCATCGGTATTGTTCGTGAAATTATCCAAGTGCGGTCTTATGTAATGTAAACGTACACTTTGTTTTCATTATGTATTTCATTTTTGTTTTATCTGCGCTGTATGTGTTATGAATAAAGAGTATCAAAACAGAGGAATCATCAAATGAGCAAATCGGGAAAGAAGCCGATCGAAAATGCGGCAGAGATTATAGAAAAATTTGGCGGAATACGCCCCATGTCTTCAAAGACAAATGTTGCTGTGACGACTATTCAGGGATGGAAAAAACGTGGAGTGATTCCCGGAACGCGCAGAGCCATGATTATTGACGCTGCGAATGAGCATAATATAGAGCTTTCGGAATTGCTTGGAGAAGCGGCGCCTGTTGTTGACTCTGCTGAGACAAATGATACCGCCGTTGAGGCAAGCGCTGAAGATTCTTCTGATGTGCAAGATAATGTAGAAGAAATCACCGCAGAGATTGTCGAGGAAGTGCCCGTGCCTGAGAAATCAGAAGATCAAGCCGTAGCGAAGAAACAAGATGATTCAGAATCTAAGACGCCTGTAAAGACTGCGCAGCCAAAGCCTGCGAATGAAGATTACACGGAGTTGGCTGTTCAAATACAAAGTCGTGCGATGAAACGCAGTGCGATCGTTGCCGCGGTTGTTATTCTTGTCGTGTTGGCCGCCGTTATCGGCATTATGAAGCCCAAATATGAACAAATAGAAAAGCGTGAAGCGCGATTGGTAGAACTTGAAGGTGAGTTGTCGCAATTAAAACAGGAGCAGTCTTCTTTCAAAGGCTTGGTACCTGAGAACTGGTCTGAGGAGTTAGAGCAACTCAAACAACAAGCAGTAGAAGCCAAGCAATCAGTAAGTAATACAGTTGAATCTGTAAAAGCACTTTCAAATGACTTAACGACAGAGGCCGGTCTGGGGGAGCGTGTAACACAATTACAAAGTTACGTTTCTGAGATATCCGGTGAAAACGGTATTTACGCCCTCAAAGATCGCTTTGAAGAAATGCGTAGTAATTTTATGGGAGAAAAAGTACTCGATAATTCAGTTGAAGCTTTACTCCCTATATTTGCAAATTCTGAGGACGGTGCCGAGCAGGATGAAACGAAAACAAATGCGTTGATTGCCGCAGCACGCGAAAAGAATAAATCATTGCAGCAGAGCCTTAATAATGTTCCGGGAACGGAATTAAAGGCCGCGGCGATGTTGCTCGCGATGACACAGGTCCGTTCTGCTCTGAACAGAGGCGATGAAGATTTTGAAGGTGATTTAGAATTGCTCAAGAATATGGTCGGCAAGGATAATACTAAGCTTTACAATTCGATAGAAGATCTTGGCCCGCATGCAAAAAATGGGATCTTATCCGCCGGTGGGTTACGTGTAGAGTTTCAAACAATCGCAGGGGATGCTGTTGCGGCATCATTGCGCGGTGAGGATGTTTCCATCAGTGAGAAAGTCTCGGCGAAATTTAACGAAGTGATCAAAGTTGAAAAAGACGGCGAATTAATTACAGGTACTGAAACACAGGCAACATTGAACGAAGCGGAAAACCTAATTGACAATGATAGTTGGGAAGAAGCGATTAACTTGTTGCGCCGCGAATTAAGAGCCCCCGAGCTTGAGCCTATTCGTCCGTGGATCAAAGAGGTTGAAAAGCTTATTAGCTCACGCAAACTTGATAACCTTATTGAGGAAGCGATTGAAATGAATTTTGGACCGGGCCTTTTGGGCGGTGAGAAAATTTTGAAAAAACATCAGGCAGGAAGCCGTTAGAGGTGGGGATCTATTCATCTCTGGTAAATATCAAAACAACACGAACCCTTTAGGAAAAGGAAAGTTATGATTCGCGCACTTTGGACACTTGTCAAAATTAGTATTGTTGTGGCGGCAGTCGTATGGATTGCAGAACATCCGGGAACAATTCAAATTGTTTGGCTTGAATATGATATGACGATTCATATCGGATTCTTCCTTTTTGCTCTGCTGGTTCTGGTGGTTGTTGGCATTGTGATATTCTCAATGGTTAAGGGCGCGTTGGATATGCCCAAGACTCTTGTGCGTTATCGCGATATGACGAACAAGGATAAGGGATTCAAGGCATTAACAATTGGTTTAACTGCCGTGGCCGCGGGGGATGCGAAAAGTGCGTCCTATCAAGCGCACAGGGCGCGGGCATTTTTAAGTAATGACAACCCGTTGCCAACCTTACTAGAGGCGCAAGCGGCAAGGTTGAAGGGGGATGAGTTAGAAGCATCCCGCGCGTTTATTGCGTTGATGGATAATAAAGATTCGGCCTTTATGGGGGTGCGTGGCCTTTTGCAATCGGCTCTTGATAATGGTGATTATAAAAGCGCGCTTGAACTTGGGCATCGTGCATTGGAAGACTACCCGAAGCAGGGATGGATTTTATGTATTGTTTACGACCTTGAGATCAAGGCGCGGAATTGGGATTCGGCGAAGAAAATTTTATATCGCGCAGAAAAGGCAGGTGCGATTGCTGTTAATAAAGCTCAGAGCGACCGTGTCGCAATGTTATTAGCGGAGGCAGAAGAGTTTAAACAGCTTGGACAGGAGGAGTTTTTCTTCCGTGCTTTAAATAAGGCCTATAAGTTCGATAAGAATTTTCTACCCACGGCATTGCGTTTAGGGCGTATGTATATAGAACGCGGCAAACAAAAGGCCGCGGTGTCACTGATTGAGAAGGCGTGGAAACGCAACCCGCACCCCGGATTAGTGGCATTATGGTCAGAGGCTTATCAGCCACCGAAAGATAATGATCCGATGGCGCGTGTACGTTGGTTTGAAAAGCTGTTGAGTTACAACACGGAAAGCGTTGAGGGGTTACAGGCCTTGGCCAATGTTATGATCCAAGAAGGGTTATGGGGCGAGGCACGTAAGCATCTTGAGAAAGCTGAAACCATTAGACCAAATGTGTATCTTTATAAGCTTTGGGCGAGACTGGAAGAGCGTGCAACTCATGACGATGCGGAGGTTCGTTCGTGGTTAGAAAAAGCAGCAGACGCCCCGCGTGAGCGTGTATGGATTTGTTCTGAAACAGGCCGCATATATGATGAATGGTCACCGATTTCCGATCAGGGATTGTTCAACACGATTATATGGGACTTCCCACAGGGACGTTCTGTGCATTCATCATTGTTGAACGCGCCATATCATATGACGGCGCCATTGTTGGAATCATCGAAGTAAATTTAGAAACGAACTTTGCCTTTGCGCCACATCTGAAACAGACCGATGCCGCCAAGAAACCCACCAAGGTGAGATTGCCACGCCGTGTCTGCGCTCATCATGCCGAACACAACAATAATGGTAATCCATAGCAAGATAAACGGCATAGGCCCGCGCTTTTGCGCCTCGGGCCCGGCCATACCGCTGCTTGTCATCATCATCATCGTTGCCCCAAACAGGCCACTAATCGCGCCGGATGCACCCACCACCGGTGTGGCAAGGGCAGGGTTAAGAATGAAGTAAACCAGGTTACCGGCCATACCGCACAGTAAGAAGAATATGAATGTACGCTTTGCGCCAAATTGTCGCTCAAAGAAAACACCCATCGCCATCATCATGACGCTGTTCACCAGAACATGCATCCACCCACCATGCAGGAACAATGTTGTAAACGGCCCGAGCAGGGCACCCCATTGCCATGGCAAGTTTCCAGTGTAGTAGGCGGGAACAAAGCCAAAATTTTGGATAATGTAGAAATTCTGTTCGTTGCTGATTGCGAATGAAATGATGATATGGACAATCAGAAAAACACCAATGGCGGCGCGCGTGAATGGGGGGATGCGATCCCAGTTTATAAAGCTCTGTTTCCCTGAGGCACTGCTTTGCGCGATTTTACTTTGCATGCGTGCCCGCGCTGCGCGCTCTTTTTGATATTGAAGACGATATTCTTCCTCTAATCTTTCCTGCTCTTGTGCGGCCTCTTTCTCTTCACGTTTTTTACGCTTAGTGATTTGTGCACGTTCGCCTTTTTCGGGAAATCGAATGACCTTTTCTTCGTTGTTTTTATTATCTTTGTCGCTCATGTTGAATATCTGCCCTTATCGTTATTTGCGACTATAATAATCTGATGAATGACAGTCCACTGAAATGCAAAATAAAAGGCCGCGAATGTGCGGCCCTTTTTAAAAATCGTTTGTTGAGAATAGTTAATTAAAACTCATCCTAAAGCCTATATTGGCGTTCTTGTCCCGATCATATTCATATTGCGTGGTTTCACCGCCCGTTGGTTTCATAAAGCTCGGCGGTTGTACGCGCGTCACCATATCGGCGGCTTTTGCCAAAATTTCTGTTGCTGATATTTTGGCATGGCTCATCTGATGGGTGAGTTCGGCAAAGGCATTTGAAAAAGCTTCCTTCGCGATCTCGACACCCATGACCATCATCTCTTTGATTTCGCCGAGTAGGGGAATT
Organism: uncultured Alphaproteobacteria bacterium; assembly: GCA_964015995.1. Taxonomy (GTDB): domain Bacteria; phylum Pseudomonadota; class Alphaproteobacteria; order Micavibrionales; family Micavibrionaceae; genus UBA1672. The sequence goes on along the minus strand of CAXHFH010000041.1, from coordinate 6,183 downwards.
TTACCCTCTGCGCTATCGCCGAAACGCGCAGCGATAACCTCTATATCTTCGAGCTTCTTTTTCGCGGGCTTTTTACCGCCACCGCCACTTTTTCCCTTCGATTCTTCTTCCTCATCCTCGTCTTTATTATCATTGTCGCTGACGACTTTAATTTTGACATTGGTGGGCATTTGAAAACATACGGGATATTGTTTGACCACTTCAGGCGCGAGCAATTTACCGCTCAGGCCCGGTCTTATATCGATATTGATGGTCTCAGGATCGCGCCAATCGACGACAACACAATGATTTTTGTATTGTCCTATTTGTTTACATGGCTTTACGATTCGTTTTCCGGGATACAGGGATTCCTGCATGTCGGCATGTTCAAGAAATTCTTTAACATTAATCAGCATACTCTTACTCCAAAAGTCACCCTAATTAAGCATAGGGCTTAGTGCTTACAGTTGCGTTTTCCATAAGTATGTTAATAATTACCGCAAAACCTTAAAAATCGCTTAATTTAGGGGCATCGTCACAAAGAATTCACATTTCTATTTTGCATAGTGAGGGCAATAGCTGTTAAACTATCCTTGATGAATATTAAATTTTTTGGTGATTTTGAGATGAAACATCCGATTTTATGTACATTTTTGGCTTTGGTATTGACGTTTACCACCGCGCTTCCTTTTACAGGACTGCACGCGACTGAGCTATGGAATTCTCAGAAAAAGGGCAGTAATAGCAAGGATGGCGGAAAGGTTTATTATTACAATAAATCTAAATCATCACCAACGGCCAAGGGCGGCATCACATTATATAATCGTCAATCACAGCAGTCATATAGTTCGCATGTTGGCGGTGGTCTGAAAGCGACGATGGATAGTTACAAAAAAGTAAAATATAGCGGGCAGCACCCCTCCGACCTCTGGAAGTATATGTCTGATTCTGCTGTTCAAAATCGTCAGGCGGATATTGATAACGCGCTTCAGGTGGAATATGAAACGCGCCAAAAAACAGCCAAACACATGGCAAACATGTTGAAGGAAGTGCACGTCGCCCAAGTTAAGGCCGAGCAATCTTATCAAAAAGAACTTGCTGAATATGAGGCGCTTAAGAAGGCTGAAGAGCTAGAGAAGCAAAAGAAAAAAGAATATGCGCTTAATGGCGGTAAAAATTATCAGAGCTATAGCAGTAGTAAAAAGAACACTTATACGTCTTCGAAGGCGAGTGGCAAAAAATCAATTTACAATAAGTCTGCGTCTAGTAAGAAGACCACGACTATAAAAATGAAAAAGCCCAAAAAATTATTTAATAGCCCGAATAAATAAGTCGAGCAGTTATTTAATCATGGTAATAAAGGCGTTTTGCGACGCCTTTTTTGTTGTGTGATGTTTGGTGTATGTTAGGCTTCACTTATGGAACTCGTTGATATCATACCGCTGGTTTTGTTGTTGCTCTCCCTTGGTGCTGTGGCCGGGTTTCTCGCGGGGCTTCTTGGTGTTGGCGGCGGTATTGTTCTGGTGCCAGGGCTTTACTATATATTCGGCAGCCTTCAATCCCAGTTCGGCTTTGATCCCGCTTATTTGATGCACATGTCTGTGGCAACGTCGCTTGCGATTATTGTTCCTACGGGCTCTTCTTCCGCGTTCGCACATCACAAAAAGGGCGGGGTTGATTTTGACCTTGTTAAGGCGATTGGCGGCGGGATCGTGATTGGCGTTATTGTTGCGACATGGATTGCCAAAGGCTTAGACGTACAGACCATGCGTATGATTTTTGCGACGGCTTTGATGATTATGGCCTGTATTATGATCTTGGGGCGTTCACGTTTCCAAGCTGAGGACGGGGAGCCCCCGAAACAGCCAAAGACATCAATTGCAGGTTTTGTGATTGGTACGATTTCAACAATGATTGGTATTGGCGGTGCGACCCTTAGTGTGCCGTATATGAGTATGCATGGCATTAAAATGCACCGCGCGGTTGGGACGGCCTCTGCTTTGGGGTTGGTTATTTCTATTCCGGCGACGATTGGTTTTATGATTATTGGTTGGAGCTTGGATAACTTGCCGCCATTTTCTTTGGGCTATGTTAATGCGCTTGCATGGATATGTATTATCCCCGTCAGTGTTATGATTGCGCCGCTTGGTGCAAAGGCTGCGCATAAAATAAGCGTGCGCCGTCTGAAAATTACCTTTGCCATCTTCATGATTGTTGTGGCGTTGAATATGTGGCGGAAGATATTGATCGGGGGCTAACATTGTCGTCTATCGCGCGTTACCCTTTGAACACGCCTCGCCTTAAAATTGGTGTCCCTGCCAGTATCGATTCTTATGACTATCGCGCAATTTGTTTATTTTTTGCCTGTCTTATCTATGGGCTTTTCGGCTCCCCCACGCCAGATCATCTCAGTTGGGTGGAGATCTGGGTTGGTGCGTTGCTATGTCTGAGTATAGGGATAGGGCGTGCCCGCGATGTTTTGCTGAAGCCTGTTAAAAGGCGTTTCTGGAAAAGTGCAGGGCAGGTGTTTCTGCTCTTTGGCATTTCGGTTCCCGTGTTGGTTGGTGTTATCGCAGGGCACGATATCACCGCAATATTACGAGATATGATTCCATTTCTGTTTCTGTTTTTACCGCTCTTCCTTCTGCCGCTGATCAGGGTAAAGCCTTATTATTTCCGTAGTACTTTATTCGTCTTTTTACTCATCGGGTTATTATTTTCCATGCGTTCCTTGCTGATGCGAAATGTTATTGGCTGCGACATTTGGTGCACAGATGAAAAGCTGTATCTGGAGAATATGCCAAGTGTTCTGTTCGCATGCTTATTTATGATTGGCTCTGCCATTTCCTTCATGACGCGCGGATTGACGGTGAAGCATATGATCATTTTCTTTTGCCTTATGACGCTGAGTGTTTTGCCCATTGCGGCGATGGTCATGACCACGCAGCGCGCGAGCCTTGGGGCCGTTGCGTTGTATGTCGCGTTCATTCAGGGCTATTACATTTTCAAAATGCCCGTACGTGGCACGAATGCGCTGTTGATGCTTTTGATTGTGGTGGGGATCATCAATTTCTCGTTCGCCAGCATATTTTTATCGCTCTGGGATAAGACACAAAATGTAGGTTTGAATATGCGTCCGCAAGAGCTTGAGGCCGTATGGCAGGTTATCACAAACGACCCCGTAACTTTTTTCTTTGGCATCGGGTGGGGCGGGCATTTTAATTCTCCGGCTGTGGGCGGTTTGAGCGTTAATTTTACACATAATTTTTTTTCAAGCATGTTGCTAAAAACGGGCATTATTGGTGTATGTCTGTGTATCGATTATACAGCGGGACTTCTGGAGCGGTTATCTCGCGTGGTGATTAAAAACCCGGTGCTTGGCTTGGCCTTAACCGCCCCGATTTTGATTGATTTAACCCTCTATGCGAGCTTTAAATCGCTCGATTTCGGTTTAGTGCTTTTGATGATTTCCGGCTCTCTGATATACTCGAGACAATCCGAATCAGTTCAAATTTAAAGACCCTTATATGCGTAGACCAACAATATTGTTTATGAACAGAGTGTATCCGCCTGTGCGCGGCGCCACTGGGCGTGTTCTGTGTGATCTTGCGAAGTCTTTTGCCCGTGAAGGGTGGCACGTAACCGTTGTGACATCTGGCCCTAAAGGCGGTGAAACGCGTGAAGATGGTGTGCGTATTATGCGTGTTAAGGGGCCGGCAAAGCCCGGTGGGGCGATATCTTATATGTGGGTCTGGTTTAAGATGATGATTCTGGCGCTGCGGCTTAAAAAACGTCACGTTTTGGTGACGATGACTGATCCGCCGTTAATTGTTTATGCAGGCCATATCGTTGCGAAGTTTAAAAAATGTCATCATATAAATTGGTGTCACGACCTCTATCCTGAGGTGATGCCCGCGCTGGGTATGAAAACACCGAATTATCTCATGCGATTCTTTACGAAGCTGCGCCGTAAAGCGATGAATAAATGCGACAAGGTCATCGTGAGCGGGCGTTGCATGGCAAAATATTTAACAAAAGATGGTCTTGATGCCCGTAAAATTGCGATGGTGCCAAACTGGCCTGATTTGGAATTAACAGATCCTGAAATGGTTAATGCAGAAGGCGACATAGTCGTTAAGCCCGAGGTCGATGGCTTACGTCCCTTTGAAAAACAACTCAAAACACAGCAGCGTTTTCGTATTTTATATGCGGGTAATATCGGTCTTGTACATCCCATTGATGTCATTTTAGACGCTGCGCAAAAATTAGAAGAAGAGGGCAGTGACGTTGAGTTTGTTTTCGTCGGTGATGGCCCGCGGTTCGAGGATATCGTCAAAGAACGTGCAGAGCGAAGATTAGACAATATTCGTTTGATGCCGTATCAGCCGATTGCGCGTTTGCGTGAAGTGCTGGAAAGTGGTGATGTGCATTTGATTTCACTGAAGGATGACGCCGCGCAATTTGTTGTGCCGAGCAAGCTCTATGCCGCATTAGCAGTGGCGCGCCCGTGTATTTTAATTGGTTCCAAACAGTCTGAAACCGCCAAAGTGATCCGTGACTTTGAAACAGGTTGTGTGGTGGCACAGGGCGATGTTGATGGTCTCGTTGAGGCAATCAAGAAGTACAGAGAAAACGGCGAATCATGGTTTGAAGCGCACCGCGGCGCAGTTAATGCCCGTGATGTTTTCACGCCTCAAGAATCAATTGAAGCATGGATGGAAAAAGCGTGGGACATTGTTAAAGACGAGCTTGGTAAGTAAGCTATTGAACCGGAAGGCACATTAAAACAAAGGCCGTACGTATGGAACTTCTCGCTATTTTGCTTGGTGAATTTTTATTTTTTCCTGTCATCGCGGCATTTGGGGCGCTCATTAATTTAATCTTCTCGGCTCTATTTACGATCCTTGAGCTTATCGTCTCGTTTTTGTCTTCGCGTGGAAGTTTTAGGCCAAAGAAAAAGACACAGACCACCTTGGCATCACCGAAGAAACCGTTGTCGTTCAAATGGGTTGCTAAATTTTCAGCTGCGATATTTCTTGTGTTTGTACTTGTATTAGTGAGCGTGAATGCGGTTTTCCTGACACCAACAATGAATTGGTTTTTTACAAAAATTGAACAAAAGACAAATATTGAAGTTTCGTTTGAATCAGTACGCGGCAACATATTAATCGGCGCAGTGGAATTTCAGGGGCTGCGTGCGATCAGGCAAAGTGAGGATGAGTCTGATATTGATGTTAGGGCTGAACATATCGCTCTGGATATCAATGTTCTGAGTTTAATCGCCAAGCCAATTGTAATTGAAAAATTGGCTTTAAGGGACGTTGAAGGCACTTGGTACAGTAAAGATCAATCCAGCGTGTCTGAGGACAAGGATGAGCAATCAAAACCGAAAAAGATTCAGCCAAAGACGGAATTTATCATCGAAAACCTGTCTATTCAAAACATCGATTTTGTATTGAATAAGGCCGATAAGCCGCCGCTCACCCTTACGCTAGATCATATTGAAAGCGCCCCCCTCAGAAGCAAGTACGCTATATTTGATACATTCTTCCGATCTAATATTGAAGGCAGTATCAACGGACATAAGATTACGATTGCATCACGAGAAGAGGGGGATGGTCGCGTGACGAAATGGCATCTGGACCACTTCCCCGTAGAGATCATAAATCAATATGTACAAAAGGCGCCGATCAGTTGGTTTAAAAGCGGTGTTATTGATGTGCGCGTTGAGGATCAATGGGAATACGGCGAAAATGCTCGTATTGATATGGACTGGAACCTAAAGTTTAAGGATGTTGTCGTTGAAGCACCGCAGGATGCGTCGCTCGTGAAAAAAGCTCTGGCTGCTCCTATTGTTAAATATCTCAACAATAAAGAAGATGCTGATATCGGCTTCGGGTTGATCATGAATGAAAACCAATTTGAAAGCACAGCTTCGCTCGATGGGGCAGGTCTATGGGCCGCTGTGGTTGACAGCCTTTCTAAAAAGTTGGCTCTGGCCACGGGGGAAAAGAAAGAGGCGATTAAAGAGGGCTTTCAGAATAAGGTCGATGGTTTTAAGAATTTTTTGAATAAAAAGCGCGAGCAATAATTTATTCTTTTGCTCAATACTAACTTTACGTATGATGCGTTATGACCGTTGCGCAAACCCCTGATAATCAAATAATGAGTGAAAAAACGCTCTATGACGTGCTTCGTGATATT